>NZ_AWGA01000090.1 GCF_000471645.3 Candidatus Schmidhempelia bombi str. Bimp
CTCAATATTAATGATAAAAAATAATTCCTTTCATTGACTGTCATTATTGCAGCTACGATGAAGCATACGATAGGCACAGTTTTTTCTCCTTTTCTCGTCTATTCACCAAACCGTTTAGTACTTGACCGCCAGCTTTATTCCAACGAGGAAACTCATTACATGCCGCTTTATAATTACCTTGATTTAGGTATTTATACATTGTCGAATCCCTCATTTTTGTACAGCCAATATTAAATGTAATCGACGTGACCGCATCAAAAACCGATTGCGGGAGATGAAAACCATTAGCGTACCGGTTAACGCATCGCTCCGCTGTTTTAATGTCATTAACCCAACGCTTAGCTATCTCTTCATCTGAGTAGCTTCTATGCTCAATATTACTGCCCGTTGAACCAATGCCCACCGTCAACACGTTTGCCGGGCAGTAATAAGGCTCGCGTACACATGATTCCGCATGACCGATAATTTCTAGTCCTGTTTTACTCGTCCTAATTTCATCTGGGTAGTTGGCGCTAACAATACCAATTATGGCTGAAACACTACAAACCGTTTTGGTCGCTAGTTTTGTTGTGCTTCTCATATCTTGCTCTCTTAAGTTTTTTTATGATAAAAATTGCTGTGTTTATTCCCATCAGTAACTCTTTCTTATCGCTATGAATAATATAATATCGATAGTAATGGTGATATTGTTTAGACCAATGCCCCTCTTGCCCCAAAAATACGATAAGAGTGATAACTGACTTTCTCTATTCGTTACCATAAGATAAATTAATGAGGAGGTAGCGTACTAGACTAGCTATATTTAATTGTGCGCGTCTCTTGTACTGCTATCGATTTACTGCGTAAGTAAGATAACTTAATATGTAGACATAAAAAAACCGACTCTCGTCGGCTTTCTGTTTTTGCATTAATTAAATTATATCGGGTACAAACAGGTTATTATAGGTCGCCATTAATTGGCGTTTAAAAGTGAGTGAATTGATTTTAA
>NZ_AWGA01000012.1 GCF_000471645.3 Candidatus Schmidhempelia bombi str. Bimp
AAACTCTATTCCAGTTACTTGACTCGCCGGTAGAACAAGATCATGGAACTATTGAAATAAATCGAGCCAAAGGTGATATTGAATTTAAGCATGTGACATTTACCTATCCAAACCGTGATTTTCCTGCCTTAAGTGATGTAAATTTCTCGATTGAAGCGGGGAAAACCATTGCTTTAGTTGGGCGTTCTGGTTCAGGGAAATCAACAATCGCCAGTTTATTAACTCGTTTTTATGATATTGAGCAAGGTGAGATTATACTCGATGGTCATAATTTAAAAGAATATACCTTGCGTTCATTACGTAATCAGATTGGTTTAGTATCGCAAAATGTGCATTTATTTCACGATACTATCGCTAATAACATTACTTATGGTCGACCAAATCAGTATAGTCGAGAGCAAATCGAAAATGCAGCGCGTTTAGCTCATGCCATGGACTTTATTGAAAAAATGGAAAATGGATTAGATACTATTATTGGTGAAAATGGTGTGCTTTTATCTGGTGGACAACGTCAACGTATTGCCATTGCAAGAGCACTATTACGCGATAATCCAATTCTTATTTTAGATGAAGCTACTTCTGCGCTAGATACTGAATCGGAAAGAACCATACAATCAGCACTTGAAGAGCTACAAAAAAGTAGAACTGCTATCGTAATCGCGCATCGTCTCTCAACGATTGAAAAGGCCGATGAGATATTAGTGATTGATGATGGAAAAATTCTAGAACGTGGCAATCATCAAACATTATTGGCAAAAAATGGGGCTTATACGCAATTGTATCAAATGCAGTTTGGTAAGCAGAACTAATGATCAAGAAAATATGGTCAGGCGCCAATAAATTTTATTGGTTATTCGTCCCCTTTTCATTGCTTTATGGCTGCGTCACATTAATAAGACGCAGTCTATATAAATGGGGAATACTCCCTTCGTGGCAGGCACCGATACCTGTTATTATTGTTGGTAATTTATCCGTTGGGGGAAATGGTAAAACGCCTTTAGTCATTTATCTAATAGAACAACTTACAGCACGTGGATATCGAGTTGGTGTGGTTTCCCGTGGGTATGGTGGACATAGTGAGCATTATCCATTGATCATTACCGATCAGGTATCCGCATACCAAGCGGGTGATGAACCTTATTTAATCTACCAACGTACGCATGTACCTTTAGCCATTGCACCAAAGCGTGTTGACGCGGTTAAACAGTTAATTACCGACTATCCTATAGATATTATTATTGCGGATGATGGACTACAGCATTACGCTCTTCAGCGTAGCATTGAAATTGCCGTTATTGATAGTAAAAATGGGTTTGGTAATGGTTGGTGGTTGCCGGCGGGGCCTATGCGTGAAACTGCCAAACGCCTAGAAAACGTTGATGTCATTGTAACAAATGGTGAATTACAAGTGCCAATTCCTTTACCCCATGATATTCCAGCATTTACTATGCAATTAAAACCTGCTAAAGCAATCAATGTATTGACTGGCGAACAGTGTGATATTAAACAATTAAAACATATACAAGCATTAGCGGGCATTGGTTATCCAGAACGTTTCTTTACAATGTTACAAGGGATGGGAATTAATATTGAAAAGCAATACCCGTTCCCTGATCATCATGCTTTTACGCGTCAGCAGTTATTACCATTGGCTGATGATACGCAGGTGTTATTAATGACTGAAAAGGATGCGGTAAAGTGTCATGCTTTTGCCCAAAGCAATTGGTGGTATGTACCGGTGGATGCGCAATTGGATAAACTATTTATTGATCATATTTGTAATAAACTAAATAGCTAAACGACAGGTAATAAAAATGGAAATGCACCTATTAAAATCGATTGTTTGCCCCCGCTGTTTTGGGCAACTCGATTATGATAACAGTAAACAGCAGCTGGTTTGTCAGCAAGATAAATTAGCCTACCCTATCAGAGATAATATTCCAGTATTATTGACATCGGAAGCAGTCAACTTACCCGAATCTGAGGTGGAACAATAAAAAAAAGCCCTGTTTAATACAGGGCGATCTCGACACTATCTTACATATTGTGTATTTGCCTGTTAGGGGTGAAGAGTAAATTTGTCACCTTTATTTAACTGGCAAATTCATGCGCTTATTTACAAGGTCTAAGATCTAGATGATAGTTTTAAATTAAAGTCTTGCTACGATGTTGTATTTATCTCCATTGTCTTTAATTTCTATTGCTGCCTCTATCCAAGCATAAGGATTAGATATAAAGCAATCCCAGTTGCACTGTAGCATATATGATTGAGAACAAGATTCTTTTAATTTATATGCTTTATATGGTTGATGTAAGTTATCCAAATTCTTCTGAATAATATCAAAATAGAAACTATGCGGATTAAACCAATTGGATTCTACATAATCATAGTTTCTACTTCTATCTGGCAATATAACCAGCAAAATTGCATTTCGTTTGCTTTTGTTATCTGAACGACTTTTATTTTTGAGTGAGTAAGATATTTCCCAAGGTATCCATTGATCTTCTTCAGCTTTCCAAGTATCTTTCATATTAGGAGAAACTAGAACAATCGTAACAGAGCTGTCAAAAATTTTATCAGCTAGTTTTGAACGGATAGTTTCATCTTTAAAATTATCTAAGCTTTCATTATCCTTTTCACCTTTATTGATATGAATGCCATCACGATTAAATTTTTCTTGAATAATATCAACATAATCACGAGCGGTTGTTGTGTTTGAAAAATCATATGGTTTCAATTGCTGCACAAAATTATCTGAATATTTATAAGAAATAAAAACTTTGTTTCCCATGAGAATCCTCTTAAAAAATTACTAGTTATTTATTACGAATAGAAATTACTTCTTCAACTAAATCTTCAAGATTTTCTTCTATATCATCATAGACATATTGACTACAAAGATATGAAGATTCGAATACAGAAACTATATTAGATAAATTTTCATTATCTATTGTGATTTTAGTAAATGGAATTTTTCCTTTTTCTGATTGTTCTCCATTAGCATTTTTTAATTTATGAATATACACTCCACATACAGCTTTTCCTAAGCTCCAAGCAGTTTCAATTTCGTATTGGGTCCACTTTCTTTCTGATGTTTTCTCACCGATTAAGACGACAAAACAAGATTTATCCTTTAGATTGTTTTTAATCCATTCCTTAATATCTTTATCAGATTTAACTTTAACATCATTCCCAATGATTTCCTTTTAATGGTTCAGAACCATCAACTACTCCCATATTACGCACCTGAGCAGCACGTCAAGCGTCATTATCAAAATGGAAGCTATAGAATACTTTCCTTGCCATCATTATTTTACCTTTTTTAAAATTGATAAAATATTAGATTTTAATAAATCTAATCCTAAATTCTCTTGAGATAACATTTGCATTTCAGTTTTAATATTGTCATCACACTCTTTATTTAGATCATTTTCCCAAAGCTGTTTTGCCATATAACCTGTACAAGCAACAGGGATTAAAATATTTTTATTTTTCTTAGAGATATCAAACTCTTCTTGCATACCATTAGATAAAATTATTTTCCCATCTTCTAATTTGTTACCAAACAGAAAAATAGATATACCCGCATAGCCAATCATATCTTCTCGCCAAGCAGACCAAAGCTGTTTCCCCTCTTTATTTTGTGGGAAGGGGCGAAGTATCAAATAATCTTCATCTATTTTTAGTCTTTGTTCTGTTAAATATTTAATAGAACCAGAAATAACAGAACTACCAATCCCCAGTCCAAACCCTGTAACAATACGATAACCTAATTTTAAAATTTCTTGAGATAGCGAAGAAACAAATTGTTCGACTTCTTGTCGTGAGTAAGGGGAATAATCTTCCGCAGCACCAGAAATAAAAATTGTTTTGCGTTTTTGAGCTTTCTCTACATTTTTTAAAATTTCTGTAATTTCTGAATAGTCGTCAATCAATAGTGTATTAATCCCAACACGATGTAAATCTGATATAAATAATTTTTGTTTACGCTGTCTATATTCAAACTCATCTTTTTGTTCTTTGTCTGTTTTTTGAACATTTCTCAAAATACAAAAATGTTCTTTTGTATTTTCACTATACGATACTCGAATTCGACTTAAAATATAATCAATATTTGGGTCAGAGAAACTAAATCCTAAAAATAAAAATCTTTTTTTTAATAAATCACCGCGTAAAGCAGTAAAGAAATCATTTCTTGTCAAATGAAACTTTTCATAATCATCTTTAATAAGTACAGCTTGACTTGAAAAATAAGCATCACCATGCATTTTATAGACTACAACATCTCTTTTATGAATAGATACAGAAAGTTGCTCTACACAATGTTTTACATCAACAATTTTCCCAGCATCTTTTAATGCAGTTTCTATCATTGAGTCATAATTTGTTGTCCAAAATGTATCTATAGGTAATCTGGCTAAAATTTTATGGTTTTCTGTTAACGTAGCATTTTGAGAAAACTCATTTAAAATAAGGTGGTTTAATTTTGAACGGTTACCATTTTTACTATTAACATAATATTGAGCTAAAGAAACTAAATCACTTTCTTCCTTATCAATATTTAAATTCATCTCTTCAGCCAAATCTTGGAGCAGTGTTTTCCAATCTATAAATCCAGCAGAAACTGACAAGCCAGCTCCAGCAAAAATAGCTAGATTGTTTGCTGACAATTCATTTGCTAACTCTTTAATTAATTTTTCTTTATTCATAAATTTCCTTTTCAGATAAAATGTTTTATTTATAACAGGGTGAAATTCTGATTTTCAAGGAAAGTCATATAAAATATATTAAGCCTTGAAAACTCTTCTCCAATTCAGTTACCACATAAACCACTAGCGCTGTGCCAATCTCTTGTTCAGGCTGTTAGCTTGCCTATGTTGGATCGTGTAGTAAGAATCCTTTGCATTGAAATTACGTCTCCAATAGTGTGTTTTTAGAAAATAATAATCATACTTCTAATTTACAATGAATTATTTTTTAGAGAGTGCTAAAAAGTTAGGGAAAATAGCTATTTATATAAATAAAACCATCTAAAAGCAGCCTGTACTTTCAAATGTTCACCATTTAAACTTGTATATGATGAACAATATATTTTCTCTTTTGACATCTGGCTCATGAAAAACTATTTTACGGATAAATTAATTTATAGCTGTAGGAGTAAGTTTCTCAAAGCCTAAATAGTTTTCTGTGTGACTGCAAGTACTTCTCACTATTTCTTTAAAGCCTTAACGTAAAATAGAACTATTGTCTGTCTTAACAATTTGTAGTTAGTTACCATGACAGATAACAGATAGAGCTTATTTGCATTAAAAAGCACTATACTTTTTTTAAAATATACTTGTGAAATCTGAAATATGTTATCCATGTTGGCAATGAACTGTAATATGCAGTTTTATTGAGTTTATCGTTTGTAATTCTATGCATATATGCATTATATTGCCATACAATAAATTGTTGTTTAGCTCGCTCATTGATTTCTTTTAAGCGTGTACATGAACTTTTTAATTATTAACTTATTCTTGTAGATAATCAAATTTTATATTTTGTTCAGTATTAGTTTTTCTCTTTTTTTTATTTTTTCTTTTGTTTGCTAAAGGATTTTTATATATCAGGATAATGGCTAGCCATTGTATTTCAATACTTTTAATGTTCAACAATTCCAAAACGTTAGGATAAAGTAAGTCCTATATTAGTTTGTCTTGTCAAGTATTGATTAACATAATAATATCTTCTAGATTCTCTTCTGTTATAAGAATTTTTGGCATGCTATAGCTTCATTGATTTATATAGATCATTGCCTCTAAATTATCTATTTCAGTCTTTTGAGCGTCTATATCCGTTCCTTTTTCCTATAAAGCTAATTTAACTGGGATAGCTGCATGCCAAAAGAGTTATGTTTATCTATACATATAATTGTATTTTATATAAGTAATATATGAATACGAATATAGGGTGTGAAGTATGTAAAAATGAATGTAAAAAAGAGAGGCATTGATATTAAATGCCTCTCTTGGTTTCTTTATATTTTATTCTACGATTATCTTATTATGGTATTCAAAAAGGAATATCATCATCAAAATCCATTGGCGGCTCTTGGGTCATTGGCGCTGCTTGTGGTGCTGGCTGTGGACGCGGAGCAGGTGCCGAAGGAATATTATTTGCACTTTGTCCCCAATTTTGGTTTGGTGTGCTAGCGGTCATATCATTATTATTATTATTACGAGATCCTAAAATTTGTAATACACCGCCAATATTTACTACGACTTCCGTCGTATAGCGATCTTGACCAGTTTGATCCTGCCATTTGCGGGTTTGTAAAGCACCTTCAATATAAACTTGTGAACCACGGCGTAAGTATTCACCAGCAATTTCTGCTAATCGACCAAAAATAACAACGCGGTGCCATTCAGTGCGTTCTTTCGGCTCGCCGGTTTGCTTATCTTTCCACGTCTCCGACGTCGCAACACTAATGGTGGTCACTGCGCCACCATTCGGTAAATAACGCACTTCTGGATCTTGTCCTAAATTACCCACTAGAATAACTTTATTAATACCACGACTGGCCATTATTCGCTCCTAACTAAAATATACAGACTTATAAAAATGTTGAATATTGTATCATGATTACAGCTTATCCTAATAGCGATTCTTGATTGTGCTTGTATTTTGAGTGTAATTTAACATTATTTTGTTATATTTTGATTAATTACTAAAATAGTTTAAAACCGTTAAGGATAAATGATTAATGCTGCACTTATCGCTTAAATTTTGATAAAATACCCTGTCTTTCCCAGCTAATCTAAGAGCGTATATGTCAATTAAAGATATTGAAATTCGTGGTGCAAGAACTCATAATCTGAAAAATATTAATTTAACGATTCCCAGAGATAAACTAGTGATTATTACGGGGCTATCGGGTTCAGGTAAATCATCGTTAGCTTTTGATACACTGTATGCCGAAGGCCAACGTCGTTATGTTGAATCACTGTCAGCTTATGCACGCCAGTTTTTATCATTAATGGAAAAGCCAGATGTTGATCATATTGAAGGTTTATCGCCAGCTATTTCTATTGAACAAAAGTCGACATCCCATAATCCACGTTCAACTGTTGGTACCATTACAGAAATTTATGATTACTTACGTCTGCTTTATGCGCGGGTGGGGGAGCCTCGCTGCCCTAATCACCATCTCCCATTAAAAGCACAAACCATTTCACAGATGGTAGACGCGATCATGGCGCTGCCTGCGGATAATCGTTATATGATTTTAGCCCCAGTGATAAAAGAACGAAAAGGGGAATATGTTAAATTATTTGAGCAGTTGTCCACGGATGGTTATATTCGGGTACGTGTTGATGGGGAAATTTACGATCTTTCACAGCCGCCTGTTTTGGAATTACAAAAAAAACATACCATTGAAGTGGTTGTCGATCGTTTCCGTATTCGTGATGATGTCAAATCCCGTTTAGCCGAATCATTACAAGCAGCGTTAGATTTAACTAATGGTATTGTTTCTGTCGCTAATCTTGATGATCCTAAACAGCAAGAATTACTCTTTTCAGCTAATTTTGCTTGTCCAATATGTGGTTATAGTTTAGCTGAACTTGAACCACGTTTGTTTTCGTTTAATAATCCGGCCGGTGCATGCCCCGATTGCGATGGATTAGGTATACAGCAATATTTTGATACTAAACGTATTTTACAAATGCCTGAGGTCTCATTAGCCGCTGGCGCTATTAAGGGATGGGATCGACGCAATTTTTATTATTTTCAAATGCTTAAATCCTTAGCTGAACATTATGACTTTAATATTGATACGCCGTTTCAAGATTTGCCCTCTGAGATCCAGGATATCATCTTAAATGGTTCAGGGGAGACAGAGATTAAATTTAAATATACCAATGATCGTGGGGATGTAGTGCTACGTCGCCATCCATTTGAAGGGATTATTAATAACTTAAATCGTCGCTATCGAGAAACCGATTCACAAACGATTCGAGAAGAATTAGCGAAATATCTTAGTCACCGCCCATGTCCAAATTGTCATGGTTCGCGGTTATGCGTTGAAGCACGCAATGTGTTTGTTGGTGAAACCAATCTTCCAGAAATCACTGATTTAAGTATTCAAAAGGCGAAACACTTTTTTGATCAATTATCCTTAACCGGACAAGCGGCACAAATTGCCGATAAAATATTAAAAGAGATTAATGATCGATTACAGTTCTTAATTAATGTTGGCCTCGACTACTTAACCTTATCCCGTTCGGCTGAAACCTTATCTGGAGGTGAAGCACAACGAATTCGTTTAGCTAGCCAAATTGGCGCAGGATTAGTGGGGGTGATGTATGTGCTGGATGAGCCGTCTATTGGTTTACATCAGCGAGACAATACCCGCTTAATTGAAACCTTAATTCATTTACGGGATTTAGGTAATACTGTGATTGTGGTCGAGCATGATGAAGAAGCTATTCTCGCCGCTGATTATGTTATCGATATAGGTCCCGGTGCTGGTGTGCATGGTGGGCAAGTTGTGGCACAAGGGACACCAACGCAGATTATGGCCAATCCCGATTCAATAACGGGTAAATTTTTGTCAGGCGTTGAAAAAATTGCTATTCCGAAAAAACGGGTCAAAAAGGATCCAAAACGGATGTTAAGTGTTATCGGCGCCACAGGAAACAATTTAAAAAACGTGACATTAAATATTCCTGTAGGATTATTTACCTGCATTACAGGGGTATCTGGATCGGGTAAATCCACACTGATTAATGATACTTTATATCCTATTGCCCAAAATGAATTAAATGGCGCGGAAAAGAGTGATATTGCACCTTATAAAGCGATTGAAGGTCTTAACTATTTTGATAAAGTGATTGCTATTGATCAAAGTCCTATTGGTCGAACGCCACGTTCTAATCCAGCAACGTATACTGGCTTTTTTACCGCTATTCGTGAACTTTATGCGGGTGTTCCGGAAGCACGCGCCCGTGGTTATACTCCCGGTCGATTTAGTTTTAATGTTAAAGGGGGACGCTGTGAGGCTTGTCAAGGCGATGGCATGATTAAAGTTGAAATGCATTTTCTACCCGATATCTATGTTGCTTGTGATCAATGTCATGGTAAACGTTACAACCGTGAAACATTAGAAATTAAATATAAAGGTAAAGCCATCAACGAAATTCTGGAGATGACCGTTGAAGAGGGGAGAGCATTTTTTGATGCAGTGCCGATGATTGCCCGTCGATTACAAACCTTAGTTGATGTTGGATTATCTTATATTACCTTAGGACAGCCAGCAACGACGTTATCGGGGGGTGAAGCACAACGGGTAAAATTGTCAAAAGAACTATCGAAGCGTGATACAGGAAGTACATTATATATTTTAGATGAACCTACCACTGGGTTACACTTTGCTGATGTTAAGCAGTTACTTACGCAATTACATGCATTACGCGACAAAGGTAATACTGTGGTGATTATTGAGCATAACTTAGATGTGATAAAAACAGCAGATTGGATTGTTGATCTTGGTCCTGAAGGGGGAAATGGCGGAGGTAAAATTATTGCTGAAGGTACGCCTGAGCAAGTTGCTAAAGTAAAAAACTCTTATACAGGACACTATTTAAAACCAATTTTAGACAAAACGACAGCGGATGTGAAGTCATCGGTCTCTACTAAGAAAAAAGCAGATAAAAAAGCTGGCGTTAATAAAAAAACAGCCAGCAAAACAGACACGATTCAGTGATGTTATACAACTAATTAGGAATGACACCTTGTATTATTTATTGATTATTAGCATGATTATCGTAGCCTACCTATTTGGCTCATTGTCTGGTGCAATTATAGTTAGTCAAATAATGCATCTACCTAATCCACGTTATCACGGTTCACAAAATCCTGGTGCCACGAATATGTTAAGAATTAGTGGTGTGATTCCAGCATTAATCGTTCTGATTATTGATATGTTAAAGGGAATGATCCCTGTCTTGATCTCTTATCGCATGGGGATTGCCCCTATGTTTTTAGGTTTTATTGGTATTGCTGCGTGTTTAGGTCATATGTATCCTTGTTTTTTTAAATTTCAAGGCGGTAAAGGCGTTGCAACGGCATTCGGGACGATGGCAGCGATCGGTTGGGACTTTGCTGGCGCTTTTTCAGTTACTTGGTTATTAGCCACATGGCTATCTGGTTATTCATCTATCGGGGCTATTGTGAGTTTCACGTTAGCCCCTGGTTATGTGTGGTTATTTAAACCTGAATTAACCTTACCAGTATCTATGTTATCTTGTATGATTTTAGCTAGACATATCGATAATATTCAGCGCTTATTGCAAGGTAAAGAATACAAAATTGGCAAAAAGCCTTAATTAGGCTTTTCGTTATAAATTATTTTGCTACGAGTTATTGATATAAACTACCAATTAAATTTATTAACTAAAACTATTACTATCAAGTTTTATTATTATGCTAAAGCCTAATAATATGGTTAGAACAGAGTAAATATTGTTGCTTAGATGGTTAGGCACAAAAAGCAGAAGATCGTTTTTTATTTGGTTACCCGATAACACTCCAATTTATCAAGTAGATAAATGGAGTGCGGTATTCGTTAAAAGGTGGATAATTGATCTAAAGGCCAACGCGGCTTAACCGTAATGGCTAAATCGGCCGATTGTTGCTGTTTTAAATGAATAAGACCTGCATAAGCAATCATTGCGCCGTTATCGGTACAGAATTCTACTCTTGGATAATAAACCTCGCCTTTTCTTTCCTGCATTAATTGTTGTAAACGATAACGCAAGGTCTTATTGGCACTCACGCCACCAGCAATGACCAAACGTTTAAATCCAGTCTGTTCTAGTGCACGTTTTGCTTTAATCACCAAGGTATCAACTAATGCATCCTCAAACGCTCGCGCAATATCAGCACGGGTTTGTGTATCAAGTCTGTTTTCACTATTAGTGTATTGACGAATTGTATTCGCACTAAAGGTTTTTAAACCTGAAAAACTAAATTGTAAACCTGGTCTATCCGTCATTGGGCGTGGAAAATGAAAACGTTGACTATTCCCTTGTTCGGCCAGTTTAGATAATTTGGCGCCGCCCGGATAATCCAACCCTAATAATTTGGCTGTTTTATCGAAAGCTTCACCGGCTGCATCATCGATAGATTCGCCAAGCAATTGGTATTCACCAATCCCCGTCACGCTAATTAACTGTGTATGACCGCCTGAAACCAGTAAAGCAATAAAAGGAAAATCGGGCGCCTTTTCTTCTAACATGGGGGCTAATAAATGACCTTCCATATGATGTACGGGGACAGCGGGGACATTCCACGCATAGGCTAAGGCACGTCCAATTGAGGCGCCAACTAATAGGGCACCAATTAACCCTGGTCCTGCCGTATAAGCAACACCATCAATATCTTTTGCGGTAAGTCCTGATTCTTTTAATGCCGCTTGAATGAGCGGCACGGTTTTTCTAATATGATCGCGTGAAGCTAATTCAGGCACCACACCACCATAATCCGCATGTAGGTCAATCTGGCTGTAAAGCTGATTCGCGATTAACCCTCGTTTATCATCATAGATAGCGACACCTGTTTCATCACATGACGTTTCAATACCTAAAATACGCATTATTTATCCTTCTTATCAGAAGAGTGCAATTGTGGTTCGCTCCAAATCTCATCATCGGTAATGGCTTCATTACTTGGTAGCCGATTCTCTTCATTAGCCCAGTCGCCCAAATCAATTAACTGGCAGCGTTTGCTACAAAAAGGACGGTAAGGGCTATTTACACTCCATTCAACACGCTTTTGACACGTTGGGCACTTTACATTTATGATTTCAGTATTACTCATCGTTTTTAGATTCTACTGTACTTTAAATAAATTCATCGTTAAACACTAACAGCAAGCGAGTTCGAATTCAAGATTTCTATCGTCATTAGGCATATCGACATTAAAAGGAAAAAAGCGAATAGCATAACGCGATTTATGACCTGATACCTGCGGATAAATTCGGTAGGACTTGGCAATACGAATACGCAATAATTCTGCTTGATTACTCTTATCATGATAGAAATTATTGATACAAGCATACGGTTTAAACACCGATGATTGTCTAATCAACTGCATGCAAGTGGTTAGTGTATCATGAAGGGAGGAAAAACAGCTAATCCAGTTTTGTATTTGCTGATCGCGCTCCGATTGAGGAAGGTGTAACCAAAAATGCAAGGATGGTAGATCAAAACAGCAACATCCACCAGGAATCGCTAAACGTTGGCGAATCGAGGAAATAAACTTATTATCCTTTAACTCTAGCCCAAGACGTGGATTGGTATTTAATTCGCGGGCTAACATAGACAAACGATCTAAAATTGAGGTTAATAAAGCAATGTTAACGCCTTCAACATTTAGCCAACATTCTAATTTCTGTTTTTGTTGTTCTAATTCTTTTAATAAATCACTACGAAGATCGTTACGTTCAGTAATTTCTAATAGTTCACTTAACGAATGAAAAAATAATAAGGCATTATCACTATTAAATACCTTATGGGTATCCAATTGCTTAAATAAAAACTCAATACGTAACCAAGTACGCATCTTTTCATTTAAAGGATGTTCAAATACAATTTTAGGCTCAGATTGGATCATAATATTAACCTATTACATGAGGGTTATATTTATTTGCCAAATTGAGATATTTATGGTGCAATGCCATAATCAAAGGTATTAATTTTATCGAATCATCATTATTTATAATAATATCATCGGCAAAACGACGGCGTACTTCTGAACTGACTTGTGATAACAACATTTTTTCCGCTAATCCTTTATCAATTTGATCCCTTTCTTGTAAACGTAGGCGCTGAACTGATGGATCACAGTCAACGACTAACACCCGATTGGCTTCCTGATATAACTTATTTTCAATTAACAACGGAACGACCCATAATAGATAAGGTGCGTTAATCGCTGCAAATTGCGTTAACGTTACATCGTGAATAATTGGGTGTAATAGTGCATTCACCCATAAGCGCGCTTCGGGTGAATTAAAAATAATGCTTCTTAGATAAGCTCGATTTAAACTGCCGTCGGAGTGGAGAATCTGCTCCCCAAAATGTTCAACTAACTTCTTTAAGGCAATCGATCCTTTTTCGACGACTTGATGGGCAATTTTATCCGCATCAACAATGGGTACGCCTAAATCAGCAAAAATTCGCTCAACGGTAGTTTTTCCACATGCAATACCGCCCGTCAATGCGACAATAAATGGTAAACGATTCATCTTATAATTTATTTAGCGTTATATTTATCTGCGTTAATTATAGAGAAGAACACTCCAAGCGCCAAATAATAAAAAGGGACCAAAAGGTATTTTTATAAATGTTTTACGATTGTTATACCAAATAATGGTGAAGTAAATAAGTGCTAGCAAGCTGCTAATAATAAAAATTAACGGTAGTTGATCAAATTTAAACCAACACCCTAAAGCCGCAGACAGTTTTATATCGCCAAAGCCAAGCCCTGCGTAACCTTGATAATAATAAAATAGATAGGCAAGAAGCAATAACATGATAAATAGTACACTACTATTTAGCACTGCTTGTTGAATATTTATCCTTCCATAATCGGTATAACTAATCAATACACCAGTGATTAATAAAGATAAGGTTAAATAATCAGGTAATAAAAAAAATTTAATATCATAAAGTGCTAATAAATAAAACCAACAGCTCAGTAATAAAAATAGAATTAATTGATAATGGTCAGAAAACCAAATATCGGCAAAAGCAAATAAGCAGGCAAATAGTAATTCGAAATAGACATGACTGATAGGAATAGGGGTTTGGCAATAATAGCAACGCCCCCGTAACCATAACCATGAAAATAAAGGAATAAGTTGCTTAAAACCTAAAGGATGTTGACACGTTGAACAACATGATCGACACCAACCAATCGTTTTTAACGAATTTATATAAGGGGATGTTGCAATAAATTGAGTTTGTAGCATATGTAAAAAGCTACCAATACAGCTGCCAGTGATAGTCATCATCAACAGTTCCATCATCGATCCTTATAATATAATATGACCCAATTGAAATATGGGTAAATACATTGCAATAATTAAACTACCAATAACGATACTCATTATTAGCATCATTATGGGTTCGATTTTCTGGGTAAGTTGTGAGGTTAATTGTTCGGTTTGTTGTTGGTAATGTTGAGCTAAGGTCGTTAACATGTGGGTTAAGGTTCCTGATTGTTCACCAACGCGAATAAACTGTATACATAAATCGGAGTAGATGACTTTATCTTGTTGTAACGCTTGGCTAAGGGTATAACCTTGTTCAATTTGTTTTTTTATATGAATTAATGAATGGCTATAGATATGATACGGCATGCTCTGGACAGCAAGATCAAGAGCTTGCAATAGTGGAATACCTGCACGTTGGGTTAACATTAAATGTTGGAATAGCCGTGTTAAACAGTGATCATGTAATAGTTTGCCGATGATTGGCATGGTTAACCATTTTCGTTGAATAGTAGCTTTATATTGTGGGTAAAAATAGTAGTAACTACTTAAATAAGTGAGTAACATCCCCAGTAAAAAATAGAGAGATGTCTGCTTAACATAAGCCGAAATTGTTATAACTAGCTGAGTAAAATAGGGGAGCTCGGTATTAAAATCAGCATAAATTTTTGCAAATTGCGGCAAAACGAAAAGGAGCATAATTACCGTCACGATAAGAGTCATTATGATTAAAAACAGTGGATAGCGTAATGATTGTTTAATTTTCTTTTCTAATAGCAATCCTTTTTCTTGCTGTATCACTAATTCTTGTAAGCAAAAAATTAATTGGCCTGTGTGTTCTCCCGTGTTAACTAATTGACGATATACCATCGGAAAAACAGAAGGATAGTGGTTTAAGGCGTCAGACAGTGAATAACCAGAACTAATTAACATCTTAATTTCACCCATCACGATTCGCCAGCAGGCATGGTCATGTTGATCAATAATCAATGTTAAACTATGCATTAATGGTAAACCTGCTTTTAACATAGTGATTAACTGTTGGGTAATCAATAATAGTGCTTGCTTTTTAAAACGGGTTTTTGAGACCCGCTGTATTAATCTAATTCTTATAGGAATATATTTTCTTTGCATTAAAAGCTGTTTAGCTTGAGTAAGTGAATTGGCGATTATTTCACCTTGTTGCAATTGGCGCTGTTGATCAAACCCCAACCAAAAATAGATTTTTTTATTCTTCATTGTTAAACCATTTTCTTATCAGATTGTTGATTGATTCCAACCACTCGAGTTAGCTCGGCAAAAGAGGTCTTTCCTTGTTTAACTAACTCTATACCGGATTGATAAAGCGATACCATACCTTGTTTTATCGCTAATTGATCAATAGCAGGGATCGAAATCAGCGATTGGGATAATAATTGCTGTTGAATCGATGTTGTAATCGGCAACAATTCGTAGATACCAATGCGTCCATAATAACCACCTATACACTGTGTACAGCCTTTCGCTTCGAAATGCTCAAAATCTGTTGAAGTAGTGATAGGCAAGGGCTGTGGTGCTATTTTTTTACAAGCAGGGCAAAGCAATCGTAATAGTCGTTGTGAAATGACAAGTTTTAATCCAGACGCTAATAAATAACTAGCAATACCCATCTGTTGCAACCTTAAAATAGCTTCACTGCTTGAGTTGGTATGAAGCGTAGATAATACCAGATGACCGGTATGCGCCGCTTGTATAGCAATCTGGGCGGTCTCTTTATCTCGAATTTCGCCTACCATCAGCACATCAGGATCTTGACGTAAAAAGGCACGCAACACATGACTAAAGGTTAAACCTGATTTGATATTTATTTGCGTTTGATTCACCCCCGTTAATGGGATTTCAATCGGGTCTTCGACACTACAAATATTTCGTTGTGGCTGATTTAATATATTCAAACCGCTATAAAGGGTCATGGTTTTACCGCTACCAGTGGGCCCGCAGACTAAAATTAACCCTTGTGGTAAATGCAAGGTTGCTAAGTAGCATTTAAGTGCAGACTGATTTAGACCTAATTGTTTGATATCAATTTTCTGCTTAACTTGTTGCATGATTCTCAGTACAATTTTTTCACCTTCCGTTACGGGTAAGGTCGATAAACGCATTGCCCATTTTTGATTATCTATCTCAAAAGTAAGTTGGCCATCTTGAGGTAAACGGCGTTCAGCAATGTCTAATTGGGCCATGATTTTAAGTCGAGTTACAATTTGCATTGCATTTTCGGGAGGAATTTGTTTAACAATATGTAATACCCCATCAATACGAAAGCGCACCCGATATTCATGTTGATAAGGTTCAAAATGAATATCTGATGCCCGTTGTTTTATCGCCGATAATAATAGTTGATCAACAATCTCTGTAGCTGATAGCTGTTCGGGTATCGAAATACATGGCTGGTCATTAACATGGTTATTTGATAGTAATGTTAACTGTACCAACGCTTGTTGGAATTTAGCTATGCTCCAAACCACAGGATTAATTTTGCGATTAATTGCAAAACCAAGCTGTGCATCGCGTTTACTGTCAACTTCAGCCACCGCAATAGTTAATGTATGCATATCATCATTAAGAGGTATAACTTGGTAATAGTTACATTGATTAATGATATTGGCGGTAATAGATTTATTTATATATGACATGCTATTCCTCACTATCACCATTAAAAGCGGAACAGATCATGACATGCATCAATCAATGAGATATTTTTTGATGATGAACACTCACTTTGCCAATGTATTTGTCCGGATAAAGGATCAAATGACGGAATCAGCTTGGTCGTCAGACCTAAAAGGGTTTGCTTACCGGTGAGCGTAATCACCCCATCGGTGACGATAATTTTTTCAACATAATGGCTATGACGACTAGTTGGAATACTTTTATTGCCATTACTACAGCCGCTCAACCCCGCTTGTTCAAATGCGCAGAGTTCAATCGCTGTTTTATATGGAGACATCATCTGTAGCATATCGGTTAGCGCTGCTTTTTGGATATATCCGTGATAAGTTGGGACGCCAATTGCCGTCAAGATAGCAATAATGGCAATTGCTATCATTAATTCAAATAAAGTGAAACCCGATTGGTATGTCGATTTTGGTCGATAAAGTCGCATGCATTATTTCCTGTAATCTGTCACGTCATCACTTTATAGACTGTTGGGCACTGTAGTGATCAATCTAAGCCATAAGAATGAGGGCTAATTAGCAAAAAAATAGTAAAAATTGCGTCACGATCGCTACTTTTGCATGAAAGCTAGCGATTCATTCACTTAATCAATCATCATCGTGGATAATCAATAGGTAATAAGTAATAAGCACAATAACAGAATCAGGCATACCCAATTAAATATAATAAAGGCAGCGGATAATCGGCGGTTAGTGATTGAAACTAACCTTATTCATCCAGAAAGTTTTATATTGATGTTAATCAACGAGGAATTGACACTTTTATCATGAAAAGCCCATTTAGTTCATGACTGATAATAAGTAACAGGCAATCATTTTTGATGATGATATCTTGCACTTGATGGACGTTTAGCTTTATTAGATACAACGCTTTTTGCCCCACTTTTTGGTTGAATAGTGGGATCTACAGCAAACCCATCAGTGGTTATTTCGGTCATGTTGGTTTTGGTTAACTGCTCAATGGCTTTAAGCTGTGCGAGTTCATCAACACAGACTAATGAAATCGCTTGCCCTCTATTTTGTGCGCGACCTGTGCGACCTATGCGATGTACATAATCTTCGGCAACATGCGGTAAATCGTAATTAACCACATAAGGCAACAGATCGATATCCAATCCGCGTGCCGCAATATCGGTCGCTACCAACGCGGTTATTTGACCCTGTTTAAAGTTTGCCAGTGCTTTGGTTCTTGCGCCTTGGCTTTTGTCACCATGAATTGCCATGGCTTTAATTCCATCTTTATTTAATTGATCAGCTAAATGATTGGCACCATATTTAGTTCGGGTAAAAATTAACACTTGTTGCCATTGATTTTTGCCAATTAAATAAGATAATAATTCACGTTTACGCCGTTTATCTACTCTATGGACAAATTGACTAACTTGTGTTGAAGTACTATTTTCTTTCGAAACCGCAATGACTTTAGGTTGACGTAAAATGGTTTGGGATAAGGTTTTTATTTCTGGGGAAAAGGTCGCAGAAAAAAGCAAATTTTGCCGTTTTGTTGGGAGTTTGTTTATAATACGGCGGATATCATGAATAAATCCCATATCTAGCATACGATCTGCTTCATCCAACACTAAGGTTTTCACGGTGGATAAATCGATAGCATTTTTTTGCACTAAATCTAATAACCGCCCAGGTGTTGCAACTAAAATATCCACTCCACCGCGTAATTTCATCATTTGTGGATTAATACTCACCCCACCAAACACGACTAAGGAACGAATGGGTAAATCACGACTATAATCGCGAATATTTTCACCAATTTGTGCGGCTAACTCGCGGGTTGGGGCTAAAATTACACTATATAATCGACGTTTTCCTTTTTGGATTACCTTATTTTTATCCAATTTTGCCTTGATTAAACTTAATTGCTGCAAAATGGGCAATACAAAACTAGCGGTTTTTCCCGTGCCTGTTTGGGCGCTGGCCATCACATCGTGACCGGCTAAAATAAGAGGAATGGCTTGTTGTTGGATAGGCGTCGGTGAAACAAAATGTTGCTGTTGAATTGCGCTTAAAATCTCGGTAGTCAAACCAAGCGTATCAAATGACATGAATTTATCCTGATAAAAATTTAATTAACCTCATTAGTATAAAGCAAATGGATGAGATTGCCTTTATTTATTTAGGCTAAATATCAGCCTTGATAATATGAATGATTTTAATCTAACTACTTCTCGTTAAAATATATTTAGGTTAAATCTATCTGCTATTATTTGTTTGAATTTAATTCATGAATTATTACTAAGCTCGCGCATAAAGGGTGAATATGCCATAATGTGCGCCATATTTTATCTTTTATATAAACCGAGAGTAATTCAGTGCTAAGTACAAATAATATTACCATGCAGTTTGGTAGTAAGCCGCTATTTGAAAATATTTCCGTTAAATTTGGTAATGGTAACCGTTACGGTTTGATCGGTGCTAATGGCAGCGGTAAATCCACATTTATGAAAATTCTAGGCGGCGACTTAATGCCAACTGCGGGCAATGTGGCCTTAGATCCTCACCAACGTTTAGGTAAGTTACGCCAAGATCAATTCGCCTTTGAGTCGTTTAGCGTGTTAGATACGGTAATTATGGGGCATGAAGAATTATGGCACGTTAAGCAGGAACGCGATCGTATTTATGCCTTAGCTGAAATGAGTGAAGAAGATGGGTATAAGGTTGCCGATCTTGAAGTTCAATACGCAGAAATGGATGGATATAGTGCCGAAGCGCGCGCAGGTGAACTTTTATTAGGTGTAGGTATTCCTATTGAGCAACACTATGGGTTAATGAGTGAAATTGCGCCTGGTTGGAAATTGCGCGTATTGTTAGCTCAAGCCCTATTTTCAAATCCAGATATTCTATTATTGGATGAACCGACCAATAACCTTGATATTGATACTATTCGTTGGCTAGAGAATATACTTAATGAACGTGAAAGTACGATGATCATTATCTCCCATGATCGCCATTTTCTTAATATGGTATGTACTCATATGGCGGATTTAGACTATGGTGAACTACGCATTTATCCAGGTAATTACGATGACTATATGACCGCTGCCACGCAAGCGCGTGAACGTTTGCTAGCTGATAATGCCAAGAAAAAAGCGCAAATTAGCGAATTACAATCGTTTGTAAGTCGTTTTAGTGCCAATGCGGCTAAATCTAAACAAGCGACCTCCCGCGCCAAACAGATAGAAAAAATCAAACTGGAAGAAGTAAAAGCCTCGAGTCGACAAAATCCATTTATTCGTTTTGAGCAGGAAAAGAAACTGTATCGCAACGCTTTAGTGGTTGAAAAATTAACCCAAGGTTTTGAACAAGGTCCTCTGTTTAAAGATCTAAATTTAATGGTTGAGGTTGGCGAGAAAGTGGCTATTTTAGGGACCAATGGTATTGGTAAAACCACTTTATTAAAAACGTTAATGGGCGAATTAGCCGCTAAACAAGGTGAAATTAAATGGTCTGAAAATGCGAATATCGGTTACTATGCCCAGGATCATGAATATGAATTTAGCCAAGATCTAACATTATTTGAGTGGATGAGTCAGTGGAAACAAGCCAATGATGATGAGCAAGTTGTGCGTAGTATTCTTGGACGGTTACTCTTTTCACAAGATGAAATCAAAAAGCGCGTGACAGTTTTATCTGGTGGCGAAAAAGGACGGATGTTATTTGGTAAATTGATGATGCAAAAGCCTAACATTATTGTTATGGATGAACCAACTAATCACTTAGATATGGAATCGATTGAATCCTTAAATATGGCTTTAGATCTTTATAAAGGTACCTTATTTTTTGTATCACATGACCGTGAATTTGTTAGTTCATTGGCCACAAGAATTATCGAGATTACACCAAATGAGGTCATTGATTATACAGGCAATTATGAAGACTATCTGCGTAGTCGTGGGCTCGATTAATTAAGTAAATAAGCAATAGTACGGGATCGTTAATTGTGCTATTGCTTATATTTATGCGAATAAATCACATAAACTCATTGCCATATTTTATTATTGGTTTTGATTTTTTTATATCATGCAGATAAAAGTAAGAGCGCAAAATAACATTTTTAACAAATTAAATAGTTTATTGAAACCAAGAAAAATTTCATAGCGTAATAATATTTATATGTTGCCTAAAAAACAATAAATAATACAATGTTGTTTATCGGTTTATCGGTTTATCGGTTTATCGGTTTATCGGTTTATCGGTTTATCGGTTTATCGGTTTATCGGTTTTGTAGCTATCAAAATTTAGCCTATTCAAATAAACATATCCCCCTTTAAATTCAAATCCTTACTAAGATAGTTAAGTTGTTTATATAATATAATGTTTGGGTTTGTTATATATTTTTACCATTATTACTCATAATAAGTTAACTTATTGGCTGAAATTGATCAGTTAGTGTGTAGCATAAGGGGTATCACTAATGTTAAAATTTAATAAGAATATAAGTTACTGATTATTTCGGTGATGTACTAGTGGCATAGCTATTAGATATCATCTTAAACTATGCTAAGATTTAAACTAAAATATTTAAGCAATAAGGATAATAGCGTTATGCGTTGGCAGAATGGTAGAGAGAGTGATAATGTCGAAGATCGCCGCGGTGCGCCTCGCACTGGTGGTTTTAGTTTGGGCGGAGGAAAAAATAAAATTATACTTTTTATTATCGTCCTGATCGCGGGTTATTATGGTATTGATTTATCGCCTTTATTAAATAGTAATGGTCAATCTACTGTGATAAGTCAGCCACAGCAATCACCAAATCCTGCTGAACAACAAGCAGCAAAATTTACCTCAGTCATACTGGCCTCGACGGAAGATACGTGGTCAACCCTATTCCAAAAAATGGGACGTCAGTATCAAAAGCCTAAATTAGTCTTATATACGCAAGCAACCAGTACGGGTTGTGGCGTAGGGCAATCGATGATGGGACCTTTTTATTGTCCAGCAGATCGTACGGTGTATATCGATCTCTCTTTTTACAATGAAATGAAGCAGCGACTTGGCGGTGGTGGTGACTTTGCGCAAGCTTATGTTATCGCTCATGAAGTCGGGCATCATGTCCAAAATTTATTAGGGACGGCCTCGAAAGTCAGACAATTACAACAAGGTCAAAGCGAGAAGCGGGTTAATCAACTATCGGTCATGATGGAGCTACAAGCCGATTGTTACGCTGGTGTCTGGGGTAAATCACTTGATGGTCAAAATATTTTAGAAACCGGTGATCTTGATTCGGCATTGCGAACGGCACAAGCGATTGGCGATGATCGCTTGCAAAAACAGCAAGGTGGCCGAGTGATACCTGATAGTTTTACGCATGGCACGTCTCAGCAGCGTCATGATTGGTTTATGCGTGGTTTTGAATATGGCGATATAAACCAATGTGATACTTTTAACGATAATTTATAATTATATAATACGATATCGATAACTTGATGGATAAGTAATGATCACACGATTACTCATCCATCATACCCCCCGCTTAACTATTAAGCGGTTTGTTGATAGTGATAATTTATTTTTCAAATACCCGATTCACTTATGTAATCCATACAATATTGAAGAAAAAGGTATTGAATCTACGGGTAAATACAATAAATGATGACAAACAATAAACGAACAGATATCAATCTCATATTAAATCAGATTGAATTAGAATTAAAAAACCTTCAACTATGGGAAAGTAGTGCGCCAACTTCAGCAGCGTTAGCTAGTCAGCAGCCTTTTGCGATTGATACCTTAACACCAACACAATGGCTACAATGGATCTTCTTACCTAAAATGCGCTATTTACTTGAGGTTGGGGCAGATCTACCAAATAATATCGCTATCCATCCCTATTTTGAACAAACCTTAACCCAACCAAATTATGGACCACTATTACAGTGGTTAAAAAGGATTGACGAAACGTGTTAGTCTTAATACTTAACATATAAGCTCAGCAATAATGAGTTATCCTTTATCGCTTAGAATAACTCATCGATTACTTTATTTACTTTCGCGTTCTTTTTCTAATTGCTGTAATTTATGTATATCCATTTCGATTTCAGCAATTTTATTATTAATAACCTGTTGTAAATGTTTTAAATCGGTCAAAATTTTAGCTGATAACTCAACATCTTTTACTTTCTGTGTCAGTTTAAGCTTATCTAACTCTTCAATAAGATGTAACAGTACAGGATTAATCTCTTTTACTTCTTTATAGCGATCGCCATGACTATCGACGGTAACGGTCTTACGTTGTCTTGGATATTTAAATTTAAGGCTACGAGCAAAAAACTCTCCTTTTTCCTTGTGGAAATAAATTTTAAGAATATCATTAACGCCTTCTTGGCGTAAGGTGTAATGACTAATCGCTTCAGGATTAATAATCCCCAACTTTTTTAAATTAGTATACATTTATCATTCCTTGCTTAAATGCGTCACAAATTTCAGTAAAATAACGTTAATCTTAGCGCAACTTCATCAATTGCGTGATGAATAATGTTATTTGGTTATATTTAACTCCAATAACTTAATATGAAAACCGTTCATTATTGACCAATTTATCTAATCAAATATGCACAATAAAAATGGCTATTCTACGGCAAATTATTATGCTTCTATTCAGGATTCGCCGCAATTAATCGTTCTACTTTTTCTGCTTCGGCGGTTAAACCTAATTGATGATAAGCATTAGCCATTAAAGGTAAGGCATTACGCGTCGCTTGCGTATCTGGGAACATCGTTAACATATTTTCAACGCGGTTAATCACAGCGACATAAGCTTCACGTTTAGTATAATATTGTGCAATTTTATATTGATATTTAGCTAATCGATTTTTAAGAAAAATTAAGCGTTGCTGTGCATCATAGCTATAATCACTATTAGGAAAATTATTGACTAAATAGGTAAAATCTTTAAACGCAGCAATGGCATAATCTTGTTCTCGATCGGAACGATCCACGCCAAACCAACCTTGAATTTGATTATCATCTAATACCATATTAGATAGACCACGAATATAAAGTACCCAATCGACATTAGGATGAGTAGGATTTAGTTTTAAAAAACGATCAATAGAGGCAATAGCTACAGGAAATTCAGAGGTTTTATAATAAGTATAAATTAAATTTAATTGTACTTGTTGTGAGTAGGGACCAAATGGATAACTCTTATCCATTGCTTCTAATAACGTGGTTGCACTTTTAAATGCGCCATCGTCCAAGGTTGCTTGAGATTTACTAAAGAGATCTGATTCTGGAACATCACTATAATCAATGCGTGAAGAACTACATGCTGCCAACATGGATACAGAAAGGCCAATTGCTAAAAATTGTTGGTATAATTTCATTGGTATTCTCAATATTTCAAAATAATCATTAACCCTTATATAGGGGGTTATGATACTCTAATTTATAATATCATTAAACTGAATATTATCCATTTATTATCAATAATCGGATTGAATGTTAAATTACCAAGAATTTATTATATGTCAAATGAAATTAAATTAAGTGCCATCGTTGGCGAAAAACAACTAGGTCAACGTTTAGATCAAGCATTAGCAGAGCTTTTTCCTGATTATTCCCGTTCACGGATCAAAGAGTGGATTATTAATCAGCAAGTCACCGTTAATGGTCAAATGGTTAATAAACCAAAGGAAAAAGTATTAGGTGGTGAGCAAGTTGAGATTCAAGCGACCATTGCAGACGAGATCAATTATCAACCCCAAAATTTACCCTTGAATATTGTTTATGAAGATGAAGATATTTTAGTTATCAATAAACCACGAGGATTTGTTGTCCATCCTGGGGCAGGGAATCCTGATGGTACCGTACTCAATGCCTTACTTTATCATTATCCACAGCTGGCCAACGTACCACGTGCTGGTATCGTACATCGTCTTGATAAAGACACCACAGGACTAATGGTCGTTGCTAAAAATATACCAGCACAAACACATTTAGTCGAATCATTACAACGTCGAGAAATCACCCGAGAATATGAAGCCATCGCGATGGGGATTATGACCGCAGGAGGAACGGTTGATGAACCGATAGCTCGTCATCCCACAAAACGTACGCATATGTCCGTTTACCCACTAGGTAAACCTGCGGTCACCCACTACCGAATTATGGAACGTTTTCGTATTCATACACGCTTGCGTTTACGTCTCGAAACAGGACGTACTCATCAGATACGTGTGCATATGGCGCATATTGCCCATCCACTCATTGGTGATCCGCTTTATGGTGGCAGACCACGTCCACCAAAAGGTGCTTCAGAAGTATTAATGACCACTTTACGTCATTTTGATCGTCAAGCTCTGCATGCGACAATGTTAAGACTATACCATCCGATAACGGGGATAGAGATGGAATGGCATGCACCGATTCCTGATGATATGCAACAGCTTATTGAAGCACTTAAACAAGATCGTGAACAATTTAAAGATGAGATTGATTGGTAATGACCATTCTATATCCCAACTGGCCTACGCCTAAAAATGTACATGCATGTAGCACATTACGGCATGGCGGAGTGAGTCTTACACCTTATGCGAGTTTCAATTTAGGCATGCATGTGGGGGATAACCCCACCGCCGTGGGGCAAAATCGGACTTTATTAATGCAAAAGGCCGCATTACCGCAAGAGCCCGTATGGTTAGATCAAGTACACGGTACACGAGTGATTCATCTCGATCACCACTCATCGACACAATCTACACAGGCAGATGGTAGTTATACCACCCAACCTGGACAAGTCTGTATTATTATGACCGCAGATTGCTTACCTATTTTATTTTGTTCTCAGGCCGGCGATGAAGTCGCCGCCGC
>NZ_AWGA01000091.1 GCF_000471645.3 Candidatus Schmidhempelia bombi str. Bimp
GGGTATGGCGCATTCGGGTAATGACTACTTAATCGCGATGATGGGCGTTAAAGCCAATATAGAGATAGAAAGAGAATCCTACCTCTACCCCTCGCTACCCATACATCAATCAGGGAAAGCGAGACGCCATGTGAGCAACCAAGGGCGAGGGGGCGTTATTGGCATTAAGCAAGCGATGCGGGCACTGTATATTGTGATGAAATTTCCAAAATATGATGCAGACGTCAGTGATTTTGAGGGCACAGTGCGTATTGCCCAAAAAAGTGCTAACGGCGCCTATGGGATTGTTACGCTATCGGTGGCTAATGGTAAAAAATATCCTATCATCACCTTACTGCAACAGCCAGATAAAGATAGTTTTTTTGTGCAGAGAGGGGAGCCTTTAGCGATTACGGAATTTAAAAAAGAATTTATAAAAAACCGAGTTGGAAGAGTGGAAGCTTATAATGAGGCGATAGATAAAAAGACAAAGCAAAAATTAGGTTATTACGAAATATTATATAAAGTGGGCGAATTTTTTATAATGCGGGAAGGTAAGGTGCAGATTTATTATAAGCTAAAGTATTGGCATCATGGGCGAACAACACAAGATAAAAATGGCAATCCTATTGAAAATAAACCGATATTATTAAGTTATTCTTATGATCTTTAAGGAAAAAGCATGAAAAAATTACAAAAGCTAGCGACGCTATTAATAGCGATAGCTGCCGCAACGTCTTTAAGTGGCTGTTATAACAAAAGTGAACTGAAAAAGATGATTCAGGCAGAGTATGACCGCATGCGGTCGTTACGAAAAGCGGGGGATTTTTGTTTTTATTTAGGGAGAGTAACCTTTCCTTATGATGAAGTGCCCATGAAAGACGATGATCAAAGATGGGAAACGTGGAATAAAGAGGATTTAATTC
>NZ_AWGA01000013.1 GCF_000471645.3 Candidatus Schmidhempelia bombi str. Bimp
CCACGCTGGTTGGCGTGGTTTATGTAATGGTATTATCGAAAATACCGTTCGTCATTTTCATGCAGCGCCACAACAGATACAAGTGTGGCTTGGTCCAGCAATAGGTCCGAGACAATTTGAAGTAGGACCAGAGGTAAAACAACAGTTTGAACAACATAACCCTAACGCCTCCCAAGCATTTCAGCTAATTGATAACGTACAACAAAAATATTTAGCCGATATTTATCTATTAGCCAAACAACGCTTAAATGCCCTAGGTATTACCGCCATTTTTGGTGGCGATCGCTGTACGATGAGCGAACCACAATCCTTTTTTTCTTATCGTCGTGAGCATACTACTGGGCGCATGGCAACGATGATTTGGTTAGCGTAATAAGGTTAAACAGCAAATAGGTATAGATAAAAATCATCATCTTTAAATGAGATAACTAATTGATTTTTCATGAGTAATGGATTATCAAAAGGTAACATGATGCCTTTTAAAGATAAACAAATTAAACCCCTTACATTGAATTATAACATGGTGCAATAACGGGTTAAGCTGGGCTATCATTAACATAGTATATAAACCAATTATTAATATAAGCATCTGATAAAAAATGCAGATATTCTAAACTGATTCAAATCTAACATGGTAGTAATAAAAATTCATAAAAACAGATAGAAATAGCTATATTATAGATATCTTGAAAATACAAACAGGCATAGCAATTTTATTCTCTTCATTTTCATCAAAAAACAGACTATTCATTAAGTAAATATGGGATGATAGAAAAGCCTACTATTTCTTTATCCTTGATTAAACATACCTAAAAGCTTAAAGACGCAAAGTGTCATAATCTATTAAATAAAATAGCTATAAAAACCCCATGAAGTATATCTAATTTTTTATCTTTACAGATTGATTAAGTAAACAAAATAACGTATGTTATCTAGCTAAATATGATCATCTATTTTAGTTAGTAAAAACTATATAAGCATAACAAAAAAATCTTCTATAAAAACAATAATAAAGGAATTCATATGGCTATAAATAAGCACCAAATAGCTAGCTTAAACACTGTAGTTAATAACTTTTCATCGAATCAATACACGCTGACTATTGTTGGACTTAATTCAAACTCAGTATTATCCGTTTTATCTATAACAGGTCAAGAACACCTCAATCAGCCTTGGTGTTATACAGTGACTTTTACCAGTACGGATAAACAGCTTATGATTGATTCAGTATTAAGTCAATCAGGCTCCCTCACTTTCTATCCACTGCAACCTATTAAACAAGCAATCCAAATCAGCTCCCTTGATAGGCCTGCTATTCCTCGCACTATATATGGTGTAATCACTGAATTTAGCCAATTGTCAGTAAATAAAGAAGAAGCATGTTATCAAGTTGTTTTACAGTCACGCTTAGCGCTTTTAGACAATGATCATTATAGTGCTATTTATCAAAATCAAAGCGTGGTGGAAGTAGTAAAAGAGATCCTACGCCGCCATGATTTTACCGATATTAATTATCGATTAGCACTTAAAGAGACCTACCCTGTCCGTGAATTTATTACGCAGTGGCAAGAAAGTGATCTGGCATTTATTCAACGTCTGTTGGCTGATGTAGGTATATGGTTTCGTTTTGAAATCCACGAGCAACATCACTGTGATGTGTTAGTGCTAAGTGATTATGAGCAAGGTTATGATGATGCAAGACATATTAGTTATCATCTACCTAGTGATATGATAGATAAAGGTCGTGATAGCGTATGGGATTTGCAATTCCAGAGTAAAACTGTCCAACAACAGGTACAAGTACAAGATTATAACTATCGTCAAGCAGAAATAAATATGCTGGCACAGATTAATACCCAACCAAAAGATAAGACCACCAAAGGCACCAGTTATCTTTATGGTGAACACTTCAACAGTAAAGGCAATGATAGCACGATAGAGAGTGGTAGTTGGTACGCTAAAATCCGTCATGAACAACATATCAGTCAACAAATAATCATTCGTGGTCAATGTAACGATTATCATTTAGTACCAGGACAACGTATTATTATCACTAATAGTAACATGCATGGCATTAGTCAAGGGATTATTATTCTTTCCACGCAGTCCTATGGTGATCGGAGTCAATCGTATACAACTAGTTTTACCGCAATACCATTTAATGTATTAAAACCATATCGCCCAGTGCCAATTAGCTGGCCGCAAATTGGTGGTACATTACCTGCTAAGATAACCAGCCCAGATAATGATACCTATGGTTATCTTGATACTCAAGGACGTTACCGAGTTAAATTTAATTTTGATTTAAAAACTTGGCGAAATGGTGAGGAAAGCTTATGGGTTAGACTGGCCAAACCCTATGCTGGTGATACTTATGGTTTCCACTTTCCATTAATTGATGGCACTGAAGTTGCGATTGGATTTGTGGGCGGTAATCCGGATCGACCATATATAGCTCATGCTATGCACGATAGCCATCATCCAGACCACGTATCAACTGCCAACAAAAACCGCAATGTGATTCGTACGCCAGCCAATAATAAACTACGCATGGATGATAAACGCGGTAAAGAACATATTAAACTGGCAACAGAATATGGTAAAACTCAGCTTAATATTGGTCATATAGTTAACCAGAATAAACAACAACGAGGCGAAGGTTTTGAATTAAGAACTGATGAGTGGGGTGCTATTCGAGCAGCGAAAGGACTCTATATTACCGCCCAAGGCAAATATAAAGCCGATGGTGATGTCCTTGATATCAATCAGCCAGTTAGCGAACTAGAACAAGCGCTTCATATGGTGAACAAACTCAATCAACAAGCAAAAGCGGCTAAAGCTTCACTCGCTGATCTACAAAATCAGCAAAAACTGCTAGAAGAAAAAATTAAACAGCTCACCGATTCGGCAATATTACAGTATGCACCGGCAGGTGTGGCAACGGTGACGCCAGACAGTATTCAAAACACGGCAGGGAATAACATTATTCAAACTGCACAAAATAGTATAGATATCAGCGCTTTTAAACGTTTTATGGTTAATGCTGGTAACCGCATTAGTCTTTTTGCCAATAAAATGGGTATCAACATATTTGCTGCGCAAGGGAAAATAGATATACAGGCCCAAAACGATGAGTTGCATCTCACCGGAAATAAACACGTAAAATTAACTAGTGTGGGTCATGAAGTGACAGTCTCGGCTTGTAATAAACTAACTTTAAGTTGCGGCGACTCCGCGATTATTATTGAGCCAAATAGTATTAAACTAATGTCGCTTGGCGATATACGGACTTTTTCGACAAGTTTTGGCAGTTTTGGACCAGAAACATTAAGTGTTTCCCCGCCGCAATTACCCGAAGGCGCACATTGTGAGGAGCAATTATAATGATAAGTACGCTTCTTAATAAATTAGCTGTTATATATGACCAATTACAAAGTGAACTAGATAGTGAGATTACTAAATCGCACTATCGCTATATATTACTGGATAAACTTGGTATTGTCAGTGAACTATCCTTAATTTACGAACTTGCATTACAAGATAATATTGCGCCAGAGTTATTAGCTGTTATCAAACGGCCAGAATTAGCCCATAATGAAAATAGTTGCCCATTGCTAGTGTGTATTGCCGAACCAAATGAACCATTAAACGAGGAATTGCTATTATCCAGCTTAGTGCAAATCAAAGAGGACTATTTAACCAGCAAACATTATGTATGCGGTTTTATTGCCAGCCCATTAACGCCCGAAGCATTGGCAGAGGCCTTACTTGAATCAGGGATACGGGCTGGACATGCACTTGGTAAACCATTTCTTCCTTTTTATGAACCGTTTACACTAGATATATTGCACCACAGTTATCAACAACCAGAATCCCATCTTGGACTAATCCTACCACCTAATACGTGTTATTGCTTTATTAATACCGATGTAGAAGCCTGTTTTTTTCAATCGGTATCTTATCAGGATGAACAGGATTTTACGCTACGTTTTGTTAATGAAACCTTACGTTATCATCAGCTAAATCAGCTGGCGCTTTATGGTCTGGCAGTCACTTGGCTAGAGTTATGTGAACAACAAAACAAAGATTTACCGGCGAAAGCATTAGCGACGATTATTGACTATTTTTATGATGCCTATGGAATGCAACTGACTAATGCTAAAGATAGAAGAGCATATGTTCTATTCTCATTACAATATGGTCAACTCACGGCAAATAAACGGTTATTGCAGTTGATCAATGACGTAATAGCCAATGAAGAAAAGCATGGACAATTAGGGCGATTACTAAGTCAACAAGAGGCAGATCTTAACGCCTTAAATCAAAATATTGAAAAAACGTCTAAATATTAAAAATTTATAAAAACCCCCATAGAAGCACGACTATTGACGCAAACAATAGTTGATTTGGAAAGGGGATAAGCAGGGGCAGACAGATGAAAGAGACAAAAAACCCAGCGGGACAGACAAAGGAATATGAGCCAAAACTAGTGTATAGTGCCAGTGAAAAAGAGTTAGCCTTAGCTGGAGGGCAATGTGGGGCGTGTCAGCGGCGCGGATTTGCAATATTTCTGGTAAGAAAATCGATAGTACCGTCATGTTTTATGCCGACGATTAACTGGGGTAAAGGGATGGTAACGCTGGCAGGGCGCGAGCCGGCAATGGAGTGGGAAAATTACCGTTATGCTTATCGGACTTTACGTGAAGGTTATGTTTATATACTGGCCAATCCCCAAGGCAATCAGGATGATAGCCAACTGGACCTACAGGTATATGAAGTGACCCATTCAGGGGCGTTTAGGTTACGTGACTTTCGGGATGTAAAAGGGACAAGACCCAAAGAGATACCGATAAGTTGTATCATCGCCCAACATCAGGTTAAGGCGCAGTTTATCACCATAGACAACAATCGCTACGATAACGCGTGGATAGCCTATTCATCGGTACGCTGGACAGCAGAGACAGTGGAGTATTACCGGCGGCATGTTGATGAGCGTCAACAGCGTTTTAGTAGGATAGACTTGAGGCAGGCGAGTTCAGACCGGGTAAGGGTTGACCAGCGACGGTTTGCGTTTAGGGATTTCTTAACCAAAAAGCGCCACTTACTGGAGCTAGAGTGTGATAAACACATGGTGCGTGATTACTTTGACGAGCCAAACTCGCTAACAGGTTTATTACCCACGACGGGATTGCCATTATTCAATGATATGCGGCGAGGGATGCTAGACCAACAGGGACGCAGTTTAAAAGAGTTACTGATGGTTAGTGCAGACGTTTTATCGGAATTATTTGGTCACCTATTTTACACAGCCAGTCATTTTAACTCATTAAAGGGTGAAGACCTCCATAAAGCTTTATCGCAAACGGTGAGCCGGTATCAATCAGACGAGGAATATGGAGGAGTAGAGCCGGCGGCGTTAGTGGTGGAAGACAGCCTAGGCATAGCGGAAGAGTTAGCGGTACAGCGGCGACAACAATTAGCGCCAGTGACGGAAGGATTAAGCGAACAAAGTGAAACAGAAGAAAAGGCGTTAAGTGGTTATCATCAGATAATACGTAGTAGCGGTCATGAATTTATCTATGACAAAGAGCGGCGCACCAACCGAACGACGCTGGTAGAGTCCATGCAACTCAAGAATGGTCGAGATAAACTAGCGGCGTATTACGATGATAAAGCCAGTCGGGTGAGCGATGCGCCGTTATGTTATTTCACGCCGGAGATAATTTATGCGCGGCATCACTACCGGCAGATAGAGCAATATAAAGCGGCGATACGAGGCTCAGTGCTAGAATCGGGGGCAGATGACGCTTACTTATTTCTATTTTATCGGAAAGCGAGTAGTTATGACCCGACAGCGAGCGACCTTAGGCAAAAAACAATCAATGATAGATTTGTTCAAGAAAATAATTTAATCAATTTACAGACGAATCATTACAAGCGGCTAAATGAACTGGCAGAGATAAATAAAATTCAGGTGATAGATGTTATAGGTGAAGAGACGTTAGCGGAAAAGCTGGGGTTAAGTCGGGATTCGGCAGGGCTACCGCGCCCTTATTTATATTGCCGTTATTTAAGTGAGTGCGGACTGGTCGGTTACAATGCCAATGGCATTGGATTGGGAGACTATAAAGAGGTGCTGTTAAGTGCTGAGCAACAACAGGCATTAATTAGCCAGTACCAACACGAGACGACGGGACTGAGAGTGAAAAGGGTTGACGGGGTAAAGGTGGTACATTTTTATCATCTAAAAGTGGCCAAAGAGCAGATAGCGGAGAAAAAGCTAAAAGAGGTATGGGAGAAACGAGAAAAGCGCCTCAATCGACAATCGGTAACCAATTATGAACAGTTAGAGCGACAGGGTCATCAATCATTATATAACTATGTTGAGCGGGTATCGCGGGATTACTTCCATTATTTAATTTGGTTATTTGGTGAAGACAAGCGCTACTATCAGGTGGAAAAGGGCGAGACTAAAGTAGCGTTACCGGAGCAATTAAATCGGTTACGTTTTTGGCGCAATGAAGTCTACCCGAACAGTTCAGATATGCACCTAAGCCTACTATCCTCATTTTTACTGATATTAGACAGTGGTCATATTGGGACGCTAACGCTGCCGTTACATGGTGTACTCTGGGGACTATTATTTGAAAATAAACAATCGATATATTTTTATCTGTTGGGAGATATAAAACCGGAGCTATCACCGGCGTCGAGCGCCAAACAGACCTACTGGAATAGTGAGCTTGAGGCATTGGAATTAGCTAGCAAATCAGGGATATTACCGACAGATAAAGCCCCGACGCTACCGGCGAAAGGGATAAAAGGGATTGGAAAGAGTCAAGTTTATGAAATGACTAATAAAGTGCTAAATCTGGAGGTAAATCAAAACACCCATTTACTGAGATTACTACTGGAAAGGCTGATTAGCAGTGGACTGGAAGGGATAAACAACGCAGCTAGCACATGGGTAAAAGTCAACGAATTAATGATACGCAGTCATTACATCAACGTCATCAATCTATTTAAAGATAAACATATCCACCGGGTCAGGCAATACCAGCTAACGATGTCGGTAAAAGGGCTACATCAATATTTAAAACGGTTAGAAGACTTTGGGTCACTGTTTTTTGATGGACAACTAAAGAGTGATAAAGGCACGGCGATAAATATTCTGCAAAATAACAAAGGGCGCTGGCATATACCGCAGTCGGGGAATAAGCAGACGGCGAGCGAGAAAGTAAAAGTCAGTATTCTGATGTCGTTTGACACGCCAGCCCATCAACAACGTTTTGAGCAGGCACTAAAAAGCCAAAGCCATGGCAATATGTCACAAAGCCAGTTAAGAGAGCTAAAAGCGAACGTGATTGAGGTGAATAACCTAACGTTAAATGACCATCAGATAGACTACTTAGCGACGGTAGCGAAAGGGCTAAGGCGGCAGCACTATATAGAGGTATTAGATATCACATCGAGTCTAGTGTTGGCAGGGGTGGGTCTCTATTTTCAGGTAGCAAACTTACGCAGTTTACAGCAACAGCTAGATGCATGGGATGACAATTATAATAAAAGATTAATGAAAGCCAAATTAATTAGCAGTTACAGTGTGGCCATCATTATGGGGATAGAGGGGATAATACAGTTAAGTAAATTGGGCGGGATGCTCAAATCGTCGTCCGTCTGCTTATACTTAACGAAGAATAGCAATGGGTATAACTTTTTAAGAATAACTAAAAGCATTGGATGCTGGATAGGGGTGGTCGACAGTGTGATGGGTAGTATTCTGTCGTACAAAAGCTGGCAGGCGGGGAATAGTGGGGCAGGGGTATATCTGACGACCAGCATATTAAGTCTGCTCATGTCAGCGGCAATGCTAGCAAATAGTGTACCGACGATAGGGCAAATAATTTTCCTTTTTGTCAGTGTAGGGATTTTTGTAATAAATGCGGTATTTTACAGTGATGGCAGTGACTGGGATGAGTTGGACAAATGGTTAAACCGCAGCATGCTGGGTAATTATGACCATCGTGACCGGTACCCGCCGTACTATTTACCGACGCCGGTGTGTATGCAACTTTCAAAGCAGGATTACTATTTAGCGGTGAATGGGGGGCTATGCAAGGCTGAGGCGGAATGGCGCTGGTACGACCAAATCAATACTGACTATGATATCTATTTAACTCTGAATTTGCCCGATTTTAATACGGATCTTGCCTGGTTCGAGGGTAAAGTAACGATAAAACCCGATCAAGGAGAAACGATTATTCTTACTATTGCTTATAGTAAACAGCGAATAGTAGTAACCCCAGATAAAAACAGCGTGTTATTTAAACCAGCAACAGAAAAGGTGCTTGATAAGAAGAAAGAACTTTATCGTATGGATGAAAAGAAAATAAAAAAACTGAGTGCAGATGAAAAGTTATGGACGAAGCTAATGACCATCGCCACTGGGCAACCGCTACCGCAAGCGACTCAACCACCGCAAGAAAATAATAGCTTATCAGATAATTTAATAGGCTTATTTCTTATTAAGCAGCGTTTAGGGCAGATAAGCGGAGACCATCAATTATCGGTATTTGTAAATTACTGGCCTAATGGACGGCTAGATAAAGAGGGCAAAGAGATAACACCCTATCTACTTTCCTATCGTTACCACAGAGAGAGTGTGGTTGTTTCATAATCAGGAACCAAGATGAAAAAATTACTATTAACAAGCCTATTAGGTATCGGCACTTTAGCATTAGCTGGGTGTGATAATTACCCTTATAAACAAGATATACAGGAACTTTATGACTGGAATAATCAAACGGGGGATAAAGCAATTTGTATGATGGTTGGTGAAGTTACCCAATCCATGTACCCGTATACGATTAAATATATGGACGGTGCAGATTTACCCTTTACATATGAAACGCGAGAAGCGCATTTTAATCAATTGACAAATGAAAGCCTACATTTTTTTAGCGGACTTGGTTTTTTTAGTGAGGAATTAGTTGGAGAAGAGCAAGGAAAACCACTTTATCGCTATGAGCTCACTGATTTGGGTAAGCAGTATGTAAAATGGAAATTTGGCGCGACTAATTTCTGCTTTGGGCGAATTATCGTGGACTCAATAGGCCGCAAACGAGACTCGATTAATGGGGTGGGTGGGGGCACTATACGTGAAGTGAATATCACCTATCATGTTGAAAATATACCTGACTGGGTAAAAAATTCGGAGGCGTATGAACGTTTTCGTTATCCTAAGGAGATAACAACGGGTGAACCGTTACCGGGTACGCACACTTATAGAGTTCTTGGCAATAATAAACTAGATACTATTTCTGGGGTAAGTGGTAATTATCAATGGTAATTAAACAAGATAAGGTAATGGTAAATAAGAACATCTAAGCAAAAAGAAGGCAAAGAGATAACACCCTATCTACTTTCCTATCGTTACCACAGAGAGAGTGTGGTTGTTTCATAATCAGGAACCAAAATGAAAAAATTACTATTAACAAGCCTATTAGGAATCGGCACTTTAGCATTAGCTGGGTGTGATAATTACCCTTATAAAGAGAAAATACAGGGGATTTATGACTGGGATAATCAAACGGGGGATAAAGCAATTTGTATGGTGATTACTGATATTACGCAATCCATGTACCCATATACGATTAAATATATAGACGGTGCAGATTTACCCTTTACGTATGAAACGCGAAGAGCGCACTTTAATCATCGAACTAATAAGAGCTTACATTTTTTTAGCGGACTTGGTTTTTTTAGTGAGGAATTAGTTGGAGAAGAGCAAGGAAAACCACTTTATCGCTATGAGCTCACTGATTTGGGTAAGCAGTATGTAAAATGGGCCTTTGGCGCGACTAATTTCTGCTTTGGGCGAATTGTCGTGGACTCAATAGACCGCAAACGAGATTGGATTAATAGGCTAGGGGGAATTAAAGTTCGGGACGTTTATATCACCTATCATGTTGAAAATATACCTGACTGGGTAAAAAATTCGGAGGCGTATGAACGTTTTCGTTATCCTAAGGAGATAACAACGGGCGGACCATTACATGGCATACATTATTTTGATGTATTAAGGGGGGGTAAATTGCGTTCAAGATGGGGAGTTAACGGCACCTATCAAAAGTAATTAAACCAAACGTGTACCAATGCCTGTCTAAAAAATATAAAAACCTCCATAGAAGCACGACTATTAATAGTTGATTTGGAAAGGGGATAAGCGCAGGGGCAAACAGATGAAAGAGACAAAAAACTCAGCGGGACAGGCAATGGGATATAAGCCAAAATTAGTGTATAGTGCCAGTGAAAAAAGTTAGCCTTATGAGGAGTCAATGCTCGTTATAAATGGTAATTAAAGAAGATAAGGTTACGGTAAATAATAAATATTTAAGAAAATATAGGTAAATAGACTAACCAAGAATATAAGCGTTTATAATTAAAACCAATAAGTATAAGTAGCAAAAGCTTGTTGTACTTATTGGTTCTCATAGATCTTTCAACTTTAATAAACTCGGTTTTTATTTTTTTAAATATCGTTTCCACCATCACATTAGTATATGGAAATCCTTTTTATTTAAGTGGGCATTTAATATTACATGTCTTGTCATTTCAATGAGTGGCCATCTCTAAATCTTGAAAGTTTGAACCATCTATTCAAACTATTCTAAAAATAACGCTAACAACTCATTAAGAAATAATTTGCCACGCTCGGTTAATATCCAGCTATCGTTATCTTCGCTAAGATAACCTTGCTCCATCGCTTGTTGTATCTGATTTTCAATGCTGGTAAAAGGTAAAAAAGTTCGTGCTGTGAATTCGGTTTTTGGTGTGGGTTCAAATAGCCTAAAACGATTCATAAAAAATTCAAACGGACGATCAGCTAGAGGTACATTATATCGTTTCTCCTGATAACGACCAGACATATAACCTTGTGGATGACGGGTTTTTACGGTACGGATAATCTCACCATTTGCTTGGGTTAATTTACCATGGGCGCCGCAACCGATACCTAAATAATCACCAAATCGCCAATAATTTAGATTATGTTGACATTGATAACCCACTTTAGCATACGCAGATGTCTCATATTGTTGGTAACCAGCATTAACTAGTAACTGATGGCCTTGTTGATAAATCTCCCATAGTAGATCATCATCAGGTAATATAGGTGGTTTAGAACCAAATAACGTATTAGGTTCGATAGTTAACTGATACCATGATAAATGAGGAGGGGCAAGGTCAATGGCTTGTTGTAGATCAAATAAGGCTTCTGTCAGGGATTGATTCGGTAATCCATGCATTAAATCAAGATTAAAGCTACGTAAGTGAAGGGAGTTAGCTAATTGCCCTGCCTGTTTGGCTTCTTGCGTATTATGCACACGACCTAAACTATGTAGTTTTTGATCAGAAAAACTTTGAATACCAATTGAAAATCGATTAACCCCCGCTTGCTGGTATCCAGCAAACCGTAACGCATCAACAGTGTTAGGATTGGCTTCCATCGTAATTTCTGCATCGGCAGCGACCGATATGCGTTGACGAATGCCCTTGATTAGTTTATCGATAAAATTCGGTTCGAGAATACTGGGTGTACCTCCGCCAATGAAAATAGTGGAGATTTGTCGATCGCCAGCTAACGCTATATCCTGTTGTAAATCTTTTAATAAATGATCAATATAAGCGTCATAATCTGGCCTACTTTTTAGCTTATGTGAATTAAAATCACAATAAGGACATTTTTGTACACACCAAGGAATATGCACATATAAACTTAACGGTAGCAAGTGATTATGCATGACGTAACGCTTCTAACAACATGGTTAAGGCCTGACCTCGGTGTGATAGAGCGCTTTTTTGCTCCCGTGTTAATTCGGCAGCACTGCAACCTAGCTCAGGAATATAAAATAAGGGATCATAACCAAATCCACCCGCTCCTCGCGGCGCTGTTAAAATATAACCAGACCATTTACCTTGACAAATAATGGGCGTCGGATCATCTGCATGGCGTAAATAGACTAAAGCACAATAAAAATAAGCGGTACGCTGCTGTACAGGCACCTGACTTAATGCTTGTAATAACTTAGCATTATTTTGACTATCATCCGCAGTTAAGCCAGCATAACGCGCTGAATAGATACCCGGCGCACCGTGTAATGCATCAACACATAAACCTGAGTCATCGGCAATGGCGGGTAAGCCAGTTATTCTCGCTGTATTACGCGCTTTTAAAATGGCATTTTCAACAAAGGTTAGACCTGTTTCATCAATATCAGCAACATTAAAATCCCGCTGCGAGATGACATCAAAACCAGCGTCAAACAGTAAGTGATTAAGTTCTTTAACCTTACCTTGATTATTGGTGGCGAGGACAATTTTTTGCATATTATTCTCCTATTTAGGCGTTCTAAAGCCTAACGTGATGATTAAAAGTCGGGTTCGCAAGTAAATGTCATTAATTTACCGTGAAAAGGGTGGGTAATTGTCAACGATTGTGCATGCAATTGTAAACGGTTAGCCATCGCTTTGGCTTCAGAATGCGCATAAAATTTATCCCCTAATATAGGATGACCAAGTGATTGCATATGAACACGCAACTGGTGCGAACGACCGGTAAATGGGATCAATTTTACGCGTGTGGTATTATCTGGATAGCGCGCGATCACTTCATAGTCAGTTGAGGCGGATTTACCCGTTTCAAAACAGACTTTCTGCTTAGGACGATTTGGCCAATCACAAATTAAGGGTAATTCAATACGTCCTTGATCGTGTTGTATATGACCAAATACCTGAGCGACATAATATTTTTTGGGTTCTCGTTCCCGAAACTGCCTTTTTAGTTCACGTTCTGCTGATTTGGTTAAGGCGACTACCATCACCCCGCTGGTTGCCATATCCAAACGATGTACGGATTCAACAAATGTAAAGTCACGTTGAAGACGGTAGATAATACTATCCGCATGTTCAGGTGCTTTACCTGGCACAGAGAGTAAACCACTTTGCTTATTAACAACAATAATGTGTTCATCTTGATAAAGCGGAATAAGCCAAGGTGTTGTCGAAGGGTGATATTCAAGTAACATAGATTAATATTTCAATGTAATAGCAGAAAAATTGGCGCTATTCTATCAGAAATTAGCATGACGCCAATGTTTATTTTTCATAAGTTAAAACACGATAATTCAAATAATTTTTGGCGCAAATAACAATAAAATGAGTCGATAATTGGTCACACCGTTATCCACCACTAATACTAAGCAATGGATAACCTGATATGTATTATCAATGAAATTTAACTTTATTTAAGTTTTGATCCAAAGGCTGTTTAAAAAACTGTACTAGTAAAATCAGCAAGGCCACGATAACGTAACAGATGAAAATTAACATTGTCCATTGCGACATCTCTAAGGATAAAAAAGCCCAAACTTTTTCAGAACATTGACCAAAACTAGCAAATATGGCTGGAAACCAACGATCAAGCGGTAACCAAGAAGGAAATTCTGGTGTTAATGAGCAAGAGTGAAATAAAGAAGGTTGAAATTGTAATGTCACTTGCTCATAGGCATAACAAAACCCTTTTATTGCGCAATAAAGCCAAAGCGCTAACGCGAATAGACGATAAAGTAATGATTTAGGATTGATTAAGGCAATTAAGGCTGCCAACATAATCCCTAGAAACACACATCGTTGATAAATGCATAATGTACAGGGTAATAATCCTACAACATGTTGAAAAAACAGAGCGACAAGTTCAAAACTTAAAGCGGATAATAATAATAGAAACCATGCCAGACGATTTTGTGAATAATAATTTAATAATCGAAGCATAAACGCACTTTCCTTGAATAGAATGAACAGTTTTCCTGTGCAAATAGTGTAAGTTATTTTCTAATAATGTAAACTATTAATCCTTTTAATTAATTATGATGATCAATGAAAGCAAATTCTCCACAGGTTAAGTTTATAACTATCACGGCTGAAAATGAACAGCAACGAATTGATAACTTTTTGCGTACCGAACTTAAAGGTGTACCAAAAAGTCTTATTTACCGTATTTTACGCAAGGGTGAAATCCGCGTAAATAAAAAACGGGTCAAACCAGAATATAAATTAGTGGTCGGGGATGAAGTGCGTATCCCACCAGTACGCGTTGCTGAAAGAAATGATCATCCAGTCTCAGCTAAATTAGATAAAGTCGCGGGCCTTGAACAGGTTATCTTATATGAAGATGATGATATTTTAGTCATTAATAAACCGTCAGGTATTGCTGTGCATGGTGGTAGTGGTTTAACCTTTGGTGTGATTGAGGGGTTACGTGCCTTACGGCCTCAAGCTCGGTTTTTAGAGTTAGTGCATCGTATTGACCGAGAAACCTCAGGCGTATTAGTGGTAGCGAAAAAACGTTCTGCATTACGTGCCCTACATGAACAATTACGATTAAAACAGATGCAGAAAGATTATCTGGCTTTAGTCAAAGGAAATTGGTCATCGGCTTGTAAAGTGATTCAAGCCCCATTATTAAAAAATACGCTACAAAGTGGTGAGCGAGTGGTTCGAGTACATCGAGAGGGTAAGCCTTCAGAAACCCGTTTTAAGGTAGAAGAGCGCTTTCAGTTCGCGACTTTACTCCGTGCTAGCCCTATAACAGGTCGTACCCATCAGATTCGCGTACATACCCAGCATGCGGATCATCCGATTGCTTATGATGATCGTTATGGTGATCGTAATTTTGATCGGTTACTGGCTGATACGGGGCTTAATCGGCTATTTTTACATGCGTTACAGCTACAATTTATTCATCCTAGAACGGAAGAAAAGATGACCATTGTTGCACCGTTAGATAATACGCTACAACAGTGCTTAACCTTGTTACGTCAACAAAAGCAATAAGATAGGGTAATTATCATCTCCAATGCAAGTAACGAGAAGTCAACCTGCATCGTGGGGTAAATATTGCTACATTTCAATGATAACCAAGTAAGGATAGTAAATGAAAGAGATAAATTTTTATTTGATTCGACATGGTGAAACGGAATGGAATAAACAAAATTTAATGCAGGGGGCGAAAGATTCCCCTTTAACCGAACAAGGCATAAATGGTGCTAAAATAACTGGAAATTATTTGTCCATGGTTCCTTTTGTTGCGGCTTACTCAAGTACCCAAAAACGGGCAATGGATACGCGCGATCTGATTGTCGCAGCCAATCATGCCACAACTACATCCATACCCTGTGCTACTCATTGTGGACTTTGTGAAATGAATTTTGGTATTTGGGAGGGGCAAGAGGTATCATATTTAAAATCATTGCCTGAATTCCAACCTTATTTAACCGATTTAGCGCGGTTTGATTCACAAGTTAATCAAGGTGAACACTATTTGGATGTTTACGCCCGTATGCGACAAGCCTTATTTGATATTATTGCTACACATGATAGCGGTAATATCTTAATTGTTTCACATGGTACGGCATTACGTTTGCTTATCCATGTGATTAGTGGTGGTGATTGGACACAGCATCGGGATGAAATATTGCGTCCTAAATTGCTTAATACTAGTATTAGTCTATTAAATTATCGGCAATCTTATCCAAATCAAATTGGGCAATTTACGTTGCAACAATATAACCAAGTTATCCATTTAACGTGACGATAAATCACCATAGCGTGGTTAAGTGGATAAAAGGATCATCATGGTTAAACTGCTGGTTGCCTAAATACTATTCTACTGATGATGGTATATTAATCGAAACCACTAATGATGGCACTTATATCAATGGTAAATTCATCAGTTTTGAACGTTTATTAAAGAGATATAAATCACGAAACTGATGAATCAGTTCAAATAAATTAATAAATATGATTTTGATTTTTCAGTAATTATTTTTTATTAGTTATAACGTTATATAATATGGGCAGTAGCAGGACATAACTTCGAATAATTCCGCTTATCTAACAAGATAAGTTTTTGATTCCAATTCGCCAGATACAAAAAACAGCATAAAATCAAATAGATATATTCTATATCTTGTCCTTTTATCTACCCAAATAAAAAATAGGTGATTTATCTATAATAAATAGCATTCACTCTTAAGAGGGATGCTCATATTTATGATAAAGCAGAGAATAAGGAAAAATCTATGTTTTTAATAGGAGTAAAAATTCATTATAGAGTAATTATTTTCATGATAAAGAGACGAAAATAGGAACGATAAAATACAAATCAATATATAAAAATAACCGCAATCAATAGTGAATTACTGTACTTTATCTATAACGATCTTTGTTCATAGATAAAATCTATATCAGATTAAACGAATAAAAAATGACTATTTCGATAGAAAGATGACTAATAGTATGTGTTTGGTGTCAACCAATCCACATGCTGCTTAATGAAGGGATATATAAAAGGAATAACAATGAAAATAGTTAAATTATTTTTTATCCATTATTTGCTACTTTTGAACTTTTTTAATTCATCGGTTAACGCTAATCAACCATCGCTAAACAATAAATGGATACCTAACTATATATTCAATGTAAAAAATATTGATAGTGATAACCATGATGAGCCGCCTTTAGCCGAAATGATAGCGAATTTTTTTATCCAAATAGATGAAAATCAATTTTACTTTAATCAGGAATCTTATTTAATTCAAACTTTCTCTACTGATATAGAGACATTTTTTAAACAAAATAATTTAGTACAATTTAATTTTTCAGCAAAAAAAATGATATCAGAATTGACCTATTATTATGGTATTGAATTCATGGATAAAATTACCTATATTCAATTTGAAAAAAGTGTAAATACATCAATATTAAGTTCATTCTTAACTCTAAATAATCAAGCTATCTTAATCGATAATAAATTATTTTTATTAAAAAATGGTTATTTATTTTCCTATTTAAAACCTTACTTTGAGACCGAATTTATTCAACAAGCACAAAAATTAAAAGATATTAATTTATTGCTTGATACGCAAGTAGATTTTGATTTCCCTTCTTTCACCGATATCTCTGCTCATTTTAAAACGTTTCTAAAATTACCGCTCAATATTCAAGAAATCAAAGCTGCCAAATTATCCCTCTCTTTACCCAATATAAATTCAATATTAATTAGTAACTATTCAGAAAGTGGCGATGTTAGCCTCTATTTATATCTGTTTTCTGAAAATTATAGCATGTTAGACAAACTATTTATTTATCATGACCAATCCTCAACGATAGGATCGCCAGAATATAATGGTTATCTTGTCGGTTATGATTTTTACATTGACCAAAATAACTTAATTAATATAAAACATCGTTTTGAAAATGGGGCCATGGAAATCAAACATTATCAAATCACCACCGATGGACATTTTAGGCAACAACCTATTACCTCTTCCTGTTATCCTCAAAATAACGTCAATCAAAATGAAAAGCTACGCTTAACGCCCTCTCAAGCAAATAATTATTTACGACCTTATTATGGTACTCATTTACCCGAATTGGCTAATGCGCGTATTGTTTTGAGCTTAAATAGCAAAGATAAGCAACTTTGTATCAATTATTATCAACCTTACACCGCCTCATTTGTTAAACAGAACTCAAGGACATTTTTTGGCAATGAAGTGCTTTATCAGCAACAAGTCGCTAATTTTAAACGGCATGGCATTGATATAAGTGAAGAATTAACCTATGTCAAATTTGAACATATCCAAAATTCACCATTAGCGGCATTTTTATTCAACGGTGATAAAGCCATCTATATGCAAGAGACGTTTTTTCTTGTTGGGCCTAGCCATTTCATCGCTTTTAGACAACCCACTCAGGAAGAACTGCTTTATACCAAAAAAGATAAGGAAGCTAATGGAAACCCTAAATAATATACAACAACACGAAATGTGCTATTCATATTAGCTAAAATGAGTAGTACATAGTGCCGTCATGATAACTTGGGTATATAGCTATTGGATTTGATAAGTTTAGCGTAAGCCAAAATATACGCCATCATGGATAGATAAAGGTGATAAATATTGTCTGTTTTAGTGGCAAGGCAAGACCAATGATGACTATAGTCCCAGTGATTAACGATGAAAACACCAAAGCAAGTTGCCATTGTTGGTTTTAATAGGAGCAAAAAACAATTTATCAACCCTAAATTAGCTTCTATATCCTCACCAAGGCGTGAGATAGACAAAATTACAACAGAACTATCAGTAAAACCCATTAACGTCGGGTAGCTGGAAAAAACAGTGTTTTACTTAAGGCGTGATTATTTAAAACAAAAAATGGGGATTTAATAAAATAGATATTAACATTCAAATAATGAACCTCATCACATCAAGTGATGAGGTAAATATAAAACTACATATTTTTCGGATTTTCACCATATTGATTACGACCAGGTGTTGAATCTAGGAGGGGAAATATAATTGAGATAATAAAACCCACATACGGGACGAAGGAAATCAAACTCCACCAACCAGACTTATTGATATCATGTAAACGACGAACTAAAACGGCCAAAGTAGGAATAAACAAAGCAAGGTAAGCACAAATGACAATAAAAATTACTACATGTTGTGTTGCTATTGAATCCATCTCCTTCATTGTGCAAATAACTAACGAAGCAATTACTAAAATGGACATAAAAAGAAGATAAAACAAAGTATACATCCAATACTCTTTTCTACGTGCACGCCCGCTAAAATTTGCATAATTTTTTGTAATACACTCAATAAACCAATTCATCCTATTATCCTTTAGTTAAATTATTAATATAGATTTTTTAAGGCGGCTATTTTAACAAAAAAAATTTAAAATAAAACTATTTTATAGTGATTATTTATAACGATTAATTAATGAACAAATAACGCTGATTATCATTTAATAAAAAGTTTAATTAATACAATAATTTATGGTTTATAAACTAGATTTAATGCGCAAACACGATCTTACTATCAAAGCCATTTGTGATCTTGTCAGTGACATTGGTATCCATACTCAATGATGACGTAACGACAGCTATAGCAACTGAAACAATCACGATGAAGGATTGGTGACGTTCGGTTGAGGATAAATGAATTAAGGGTAAAAATGTTAGTTGTGCCTATATTAGGTACAGGGTTAGAAATGATGAATGACGGGTTTTAACATGTACCAAATACCCATATTAGCCTTGCTGGATTTTACCATAGCGAAAAGCGACTTAAACCTATTGCTTAATATTGTTTTAACTACTCCTTTCTCATCGTTACAAGGGGGATGGTACTAGCCTAATTTAACTATAACGCAATAAGTGAAAACCTTTTGCCATGTTATATAGACATATTGTCATTAGAAAAAACATACTAGTTATTAGCTATATATACAGTTAATTTTTTATCTAGAGCAGATTTGGCTCCTAACATAGTCCATCCAATGACGTCTATTTGACAATAAACAATAATAAACGTATACCAATAATTTAACTTGGAGCAGATACTTTTTGATCAGGTTATTTTGATAGCAATAAGCATGCGGATAGATCGGCTAAACTTTTATAATTTCTTAAGGATGCGATACCATCTTCAACATGCGCCGCCCACGCTTTCATCGTCTCTTTTCTATCTAAATTGGGATAAATATATTTAAGTAACAATTCCGTTATCCCTTGTAACTCACCTAACCAGATTGATTTTTCTAGAATTAATGTTCCATCTAAATGTTGGGGAGTGGTTTGATAACGAAATCCAGATTCAATAGAACGATAAAAAGCCACTCTTGCTGCAATATTAGGCGTAATACCAGTAGCATTTTTTAATCGTTTTAATTGATCTTCTGTACGTCGTGATAATTGCATTCTATTTGGTAACATTGGTTAATCTCCTTATTTGGGCTAGGCATAGACTATAAATAGCCATTTTTTATATGCGATGCATGCTGCTGCTGATCAAATACGATCTGATAGCTATGGGCAATATAGCGGTGTAAATCATGCCTAAAATCGTGTTGATCAATTTCGGTGTCAGTAGACAAAATAATCACTTGATGACTGACAATCGGGAAGTAATAGTTGATTAACTTATTCCGATGTTCAGAATCTAAACGCCCTAATGGCGTATCAATGATAATCGGTAATTGACGACCTGAGGTTTTTCCTAAGGCTTCTAAAATGGCAATCGCATAAATCTGTTTTTCACCCGCGGATAATGAGTGGCGATGGATCAATTGTCCGTGTTGGTTCGTTAACTCAATGTTGAAGGTTTTGCTATCTATTTTGGCTGATAAATATTGATGTTGCTTACGGTTTAATCGTGTATAAGCGGCAATAAAATTTTTTTCCAATAACTTAATCCGTGATGTTGTCAAAGCTAACGAATATTGTTCAAGTAAAGGGAGCAACTTTTGCGCATAAGTGACGGCATTATTTAGACTAAAATGAGTGCGAGCATGATCATGGATTTTTTGCATTTGAAGGGCTCGATGTTTAGCTGAAGCTAACGCTTGCCTAGCTTGTTCAAGACGCTGTTTATATAGCTCAATCTGCTGTTGCCTTGAGCGTTCTAATTCTCGAATAGCCGCAAATATCGTTAATAATTGTTCCTCATCAGGTGCTCTTTGTATATTTAAACTGGCATTTTCTAACGCAACTTCTACTTCAGAAAGGCGCGCCTTAGTTTGTTGAAAACGCGATTGAGCTTTAATACTTTCGATAGTGATCATGTGTTGATAGCGGCCTAATTCGGTATCTGATACATCAAATAAAATCTCAGTTAATGATGATTTATTATTAAGATAATCAATTAATTGTTTTTCGATAGCTTGATAGACCATTTGTTGCTTGCTTGATGGATGCTGTGCCGTATTCACTTTAAGCTGTGCTAAAAAAAGGTCTAACTCTTTCTTAAAACTTAAGGTCTGTTTGACTTGTGATTCCTGTGTTAACTGTTGTAACAGTTGTGTCAATATCTTAGGCGCTAACGCTAAAGGAAAAAGACCATCAATTTCTTGACGCAGCATTTTCTCTAAACTCTCTTTTTCTCTAAGCAGATTTTCTGCTTTTTCTGATTCTTGGGTTTTGGTTAGCGCAAACGCGCCACCTTGGGTCGATAATACATGTTCCTGTTTGTTAATTTTTATCGTTAGCTGATCAATGTCTCGTTTAATCAATGCGGCTTCATCACACCATTGCTGTGCCATCGTCAGATCGCTATGTTTTTCTTGTTCCAGTATTGTTAATTGTTGCTGATACTGTTTATCCATATTATCAACATTATGGCGTTTTAAGAAAACGATTAAATCGTGATGAAGTTTATCAATGAGATCCAAACCAAGTAGACGTCGTATTGCGATCGGTAATATCAGCCCAGTTTCATCTTCAGCTAAATCAGCGATCTTCTCACCATCAAAAAAGAATAAATCAGCCACCCCAGATGGGATCAGTCCATTTAAAAATCCTTGGCTTTGTTCATAGCTAAGTTCCGTTAATGGTTGGCCATTACGCGATAACCGCAGGGTATCTTGCGATCCAGATTGCCAATTGCGAATAATATTAAATTCCGATTCTACCCCAGCCTGATTATAGGTAAAAACTAATTCAATTGATGCTTGCGTAGAATTATCGGTATGGGTTGGATTGCTATAAATCATTGATGATAGCCATTCAACATACTCTTGCTGACGAGCCAAAGGTTTAAATGCCATTTTTCCATACAGTGCCAAACGTACTGCAAGCAAGATGGACGTTTTACCCGACCCATTTAATCCGCCAAAAAGGATGATCGGTTTATTTTCATGGCTATTGGTCATGAGTGTGATTTCATGACGACCTTGAAAGACGCGAAAATTATTCAATATTAATTTTTTAATAATCATCTAAGCACTCCTCTATTGAGCGAGGATAAATTATTGGCTTTGGATAATTGCTGTTGAATACGTTTAAGCTGATCATCAATCTGATTAATTTCTTGTTGATGGATATCTTTTTCATGGCGTTTTTGCAGTAAGGCCTGTTTCTGCTCAATCTCTAATAGACTTCCCCAATCTTGTTGCAAGATTTGGTTAATTTTATTAAAAATGCCGTACCGATAATTTATGCCTTCCATACTGATCTCAAGTTCAATTAATTTCATCACCATCTCTGCTTCAATATGATACTCAGCACAAATGGTTCTGAGTAATTGAGCGTCACTGGCATCAAAATGAGATTGATCATTGATAATCCAATTTAAATCTTTACCATAAACATCTCGATAAATCTTGGGTAATGAATCGTCCCAATCAGGCTCATTAGGATCGGTAAGCCATTCTTGGCGTATGGCATGAAGCTCGCTTTCGCGGATCAACTGAATAGCATGACCTTGTTGATTAAGTTGGGCTTCAATGGTTAATAACTCCTTTAACCACTTTTTTCGGTAACTTAACCAGTAAGGACCAGGTACAATTTTCCTGATTAATGCGATATCTTCGCCCTTTTTTGCATGCTGGTAACTCAGTTTTCCTGTCCGCCGTTTATAGTTTCGATAGATATCTTTTTGTTGAGGATCGGTGGTTAACGCCAATAAATTGCGAAATTTTAACAACGGCGACATCCACGCTTCGCCGTGTTTAACTAAACTCTCCATCGCGCGATCTTTTTTTACTACGGTGCAGGTCCAACAGCCGAATCGTGAGTTACCACAAGAAGGTGTGGTTTTATCCATCACCAGTGGACACTCCCCCTGTTCCGAAGAGTCCATATATAGTGTCCAAAGTGGTCGATTATTGCCTCCCCATGGCGATTCCCACTCATCAAAATCGTTATGATTATATTTATAAGCACCACGTAATAGTTTCCACACATCCTCCACATCCCAACTATCAATCGGCGTATAAATAAAGGCATTGGCCAACGTGGTATGATGAGCTAACCGCGAACCAGCGATTTTATGCTTTGCAATCACTTGGGCTCGTGAGGCACTCTCACTACTTCGCGATCCTAATACAACAATCACTTCTTCAAACTGACTAATTTTATCTTTGATAAAATCGCTAACAGGATTGATCTTCATTCTTTCGGTGCACCAGCGGAAATTTCGTGTTGGTGCGGGATAACCTTTTCCAAGCAGATTAACCCAAAAGGTTTCATGGGTTTTAGGAATCACTGTATGGGTAGTTAAAGGAATATGATCTCGCTTAGCGCCTTTTTCGATTTGTTTCAGCGTACGGCTAATTAAATCAACCACGACAGGTGTTTCAACTAAAGTATCAGAACAAACAACAAAAATTGATTTTGTCCTTAATTTCGGATCCAAACCGAGTAACGCTAAATAAACTAGCGTAATAACGGCGGAAGAATCTTTACCTCCGCTATACCCAATCACCCAAGGACGCTTATCCGCACAGTAAATAGTTTGTACTTCGGTTAGGTATTCAATGAGGGGATGATTAGCGAAATGTTCATTATTGATAAAATCGGCATATTCGTATAAATCATAAAGTTGTTTCAAGTTTGTCATCATTCTTACATTTACTTATAGTTCTTTAATCGATCATTGTGGCTAAACGTAACAGATAAAAATTATTGATTAAACGAGGAAAAGCATGCCTAATAGGCGATATTATTAATCTCTGCTAAGTTGTTATCTATCTCCTTGATCTACGCCTGAATATTTACGGAATTAACCACCGTGAGCGTTGAGGCATTGACGCACTACAATAAACGGAATTGGATTGGATAGCTCACACCGATTATTCATATTTTGTCTAGGTTGCTTGTGACGATTCGCTTTAGCAACACATCTTATTCGCGCCAAGGAACAGTACACATATAGGAGAAGATAAAAAGTTATCGTTACGATTTTCTTTTTTACCTTAAACAAACAATAACGATGATGAGTATAAAAATTATTCATAATGGCATTAAGATGTTAGGAAATAGGCTGAACATCATACGTTATTCCGATACAGGATGTAAATATGTTAACACGTTATCATTATATAAATTATCGGTGCTAGGTTAGTAAGGTGTAATATATTGATCAATATATAGTTTATTTGTAATAAGTCGCTAAAAATGGCTAACGAGTCAGTCTGTATCGATAGTTCAATAACATAAACAGGAAATGAACGACGGCTATGCCATAGTGACGCGCAACACAACTGATTTTAATAGAAAGACAAAATAGCCTAAGTAAAATCGTTTGTTCGGCGCTCCACTGTTAATAGATATAATGCTAAAAACCATTAATTCGGTATTCGTGTTAAGACCATTATCGATAGCGGTATCTATTTATCAATAGGATTGTTATTATAGAAAACAACGAGACTGTTCAATATTCTGTGTCATTTCGGTAAACTAAGTTGCCAAAAAAGAAATGACACAGATTCCAAGAATTTGATTTTGAAAAAGCATTAGAATTATTACAAAATGGTCAACTATTAACGCGTAAAAAGGGTATATAAACCCCATTAATTAAACCGATCACCGAAGCGGCATGATCTCATCCATTTATATCTAATGGCGAAACAAACGTTTATTCATTACTGTACAAAGTATCCCAGAACTAGCGCCTTAACCACTAACTATCCCTGCTTTATTTAATGCTTATACTGTGCATAGCGTTTTTGTAACTGTTCAAGTTGAGTTATACGGGCATTACTACGTGCAGAAAGCGTTTTATTATTTTGTAGATAACTTTTAGCATTGGTTAATAATCGAATCGCTTGTTGAAATTGACCTTGTAAGGCGCTAATTTCAGCACGGGCCATCATCTCTTCGCCACGTAAACGCTGTTTAGAATAGGTTGTACCTAATAGCTCCCAGCCATTAATATCATTGCTATTTTGATGCGTATAGCGATGTAATAGCGTCGCAGCTTGGGATAAATCGTTATTTTCCAAATAAGCATTAGCTAAATTAAGCTGTAATACTTGACTATTCGGATTATTTTTTAACGCTTGTTGTAAACGAGTTATCGCTTTCGCAGTATGATTGGTTTTAAGATCAAGATCGGTCATCAAATCGATAAACCAAACATTATTAGGATAACTCGATAGCAAAGGCGTTAATATTTTTTCTGCTTGAGCATAATGGTGTTGATGATAAGCCACTAACGCTTGCCCATAATCCAACGCTATTTGAGTTACTGGTTGATGACTTTGTCGATAATTATTCAAGATTAATTGCGTGGTATTTTGATTTTTACTAAACACAGCTAAACGTATTTTCGCTAAATAATAATCCAATGAAGACGTAACGGTGGGTCGTTTTAACTGATTGGCACGATTTCGGATATCGGCTAATCGATTAGTCGGTAATGGATGAGTGAGCAGCATTTCAGGTGGTTTTGTGCTAAAACGAGAATCATCAGATAATTTTTCTAAAAAATCAGCGAAAGCGTAAGGATCAAAGCCCGCTTTAGTTAAAATATTCATCCCAATGCGATCAGCCTCTTGTTCATTACCTTGGGTAAAACTAATGGCGCTTTGTTGTGAACCAGCAAGGGTACTGGTAAAGGCGGCCATACCCGCTTGTGGATTGGCTAGAGCTAACAATATCGATCCTAGAGCAGCCCCCCAGATATATGGACTATTATTTTTCTGTGACTCCATCATTCTGGCTAGATGACGCTGAGTAACATGCGAAATTTCATGCGACATGACCGAGGCCAATTGACTTTCATTATCGGTCAACAAAACTAACTGTGAATGAATGACTACATTACCACCAAAAAACGCAAAGGCATTTACAACACGGCTGCGCATAACAAAAAAATTAAAAGGGGTTTGTACTGAATCGGCTTTTTCGACCAGTTTGTGACCCAATTGATTAAGATATTGATTAATAAGCGGATCATAACTTAATGGCGCATCGGCACGCAGCATCCGTAAATAGTAGTCTCCCATTTCAATTTCTTGTCCGACGCTGAGTGTCGCTACCGCAGCGGTACCAATATCAGGTAATGGTACATTGGCCGCCATCGCCATAGGTTGTGCTACCATCAGCGTGATTAAAGTAGCTATCAGTGATTTTTTGTTAAACATACGCTTCCCAGTTTTAATCGTTGTATAAACATATGACAAATAATATCGAGGTAATCAATCAAATATACAACGTATTTTGCGATAGTTAGGCTAATTTTTGTCATTCGTATAAAGTCAATCGATCATAACAGGACGATTTAACTGAATGCAATAATAAAAAATACCATGGTGATGATCATTTATATCCGATCGCAAAATAGCAGTAACTAAGATTAAGTAAATGATTAAACGATGGTAATTAATGCTGATTATGGCTGAGTAGTATATAATAGACGCTAATTTTTTTTAGATAGACAGAGTATTAATGAAAAACTTATTTGCCAGTACTGCCAGTGGTCTGGAAGAGTTATTAAAAAATGAATTACAGCAACTAGGTGCGACTGATTGCCGTATTACGCTTGGCGGTGTTTATTTTTCGGCTGATGATAAAACGATGTACCAAACCTTGTTATGGAGTCGTCTTGCTTCGCGAATTTTATTGCCATTAGGTGAATTTACTATTTATAGCGATTTGGATCTTTATGCCTGTGTCAGCAATATTGATTGGTCAGCCCTATTTGATGTTGATGCTTCCTTTATGATCCATTTTCGAGGCACCAATGAATTTATCCGTAATAGCCAATATGGGGCATTAAAGGTAAAAGACGCCATCGTTGATAGTTTTATGCGTAAAGTACAACAACGACCTAATGTAGCCAAACAGGATCCAGATATTCGCTTAGTTGTTCAACTCCATAAAAATCAGGTGATGGTTTACTTAGATTTAAGCGGCCATAGCTTGCACCAACGCGGTTATCGTTTATCGGCAGGCCAAGCACCATTAAAAGAAAATTTGGCTGCGGCGATCGTGATTCGTTCTGGTTGGCAACCTAACACGCCACTTATCGATCCGATGTGTGGTTCCGGTACCTTACTTATTGAAGCCGCTATGCAAGCAGCAGGCATTGCGCCAGGTCTTTATCGACAAGATTGGGGATTTAAAGCATGGAAAGCGCATAACTCAACCTTATGGAATGAGTTAGTTTTTGCGGCAAAAGCGCAGGTTAAACAGACAAAAGCCAACTTAACTACGCCATTTTTTGGCTATGACAATGATGCTAAAGTGCTAGAAATAGCTAAACAAAATGCACAGCGCGCTGGAGTGGGTGAGCTCATCATCTTTAAACAACAAGATGTATTGGCACTTCAAAACCCTTGCCCTGAACATCAAGGAACCCTATTAAGTAATCCACCTTATGGTGAACGATTGGAGAGTGAACCGGCATTAATCGCCCTACATAGTGCACTTGGGACCTTAGTTAAACAACGTTTTGCGGGCTGGCATTTATCATTATTTAGTGGTGCGCCCCAACTATTAGACTGTTTACAATTACGTGCCGATAGACAATATAAAGCCAAAAATGGTGCTTTAGATTGTGTGCAAAAAAATTACACCATGACGAAACGGTCAACATCAGCGCCGGGAAGCGCTTCAGCACCAACCTCATTGGTGGCGCCCGACTTTGCCAATCGATTACGAAAAAATGCGCAGAAATTAAAAAAATGGGCAAAACATGAAGGGATCGACTGTTATCGCTTATATGATGCTGATCTACCTGAATATAATGTAGCCATAGATCGCTATCAACATAAAGTGGTGATTCAAGAGTATGCACCACCAAAAACCATTGACAGTGAAAAAGCACGTAAACGTCTGTTTGATGTAATTAATGCCACCATTAACGTATTAGGCTTATCGGCAGATCAGGTCGTATTAAAAACCCGAGAAAAGCAGAAAGGCAAACAGCAATACCAAAAATTAGCACAAAAGAATGATCACTTCTTAGTCAGTGAATATCACGCAAAATTTTGGGTCAATTTAAGTGATTATCTTGATACTGGGCTATTTCTAGATCATCGACTAGCGCGTAAAATGATTGGACAGATGGCCTGTGGTCAATCATTTTTAAATCTGTTCGCTTACACGGGAAGCGCCACTGTTTATGCTGGACTGGGCGGCGCAAAACAGACCACAACCGTTGATATGTCACGTACTTATCTAGAATGGGCCGATCGCAACTTACGACAAAATGGGTTAACTGGCTCACAACATCGTTTAATTCAAGCGGATTGCCTTCACTATTTACAGGCATGTCAGGAACAATTTGATCTTATTTTTATCGACCCACCCACTTTTTCTAATTCTAAGCGAATGAGTGGTACGCTTGATATTCAACGTGATCATTTGCTGCTACTGAAACAGTTAAAACGAATGCTTAAACCGAATGGTACGATTATGTTTTCTAACAATAAGCGTGGGTTTAAAATGGATATCGAAGGAGTAGCCAAACTTGGTTTAACTTCTCAAGACATTACTGCAAAAACGATTTCACCTGATTTTGAACGCAACAAACAGATTCATTACTGTTTTTTATTAACCCATAGCAATAACTAATTTATTGATTTTATGATGGAAATATAATTTTTATGGCACTAATTAATTTAACTGATGCTTATCTTTCATTTAGTGATGCGCCTTTGCTCAATAAAGTTGGACTATTCATTGAGCCAAATGAACGTGTCTGTTTAGTTGGGCGTAACGGCGCTGGTAAATCAACACTGCTAAAAGTACTAAATAAAGAGTATCCATTAGATGATGGTCATATTGTTTATGAAAAAGATCTGATTGTCTCACGCTTACAGCAAGATCCGCCGCGAGAGGTGAGCGGTAGCCTATTTGATTTTGTTGCGGAAGGGGTGGCGCAACAAGCGGCATTATTAAAAACCTACCATCACATTTCAAGACAAATTGTTGATGACCCAAGCGAACAAAATTTAGCGCGTTTAGCTCAATTACAAGATCAACTTGAACACCAAAATCTTTGGCATATTGAAAATCGTATCAACAACGTATTAATGCAATTAAATTTAGATCCGGATATGGAGCTAAGCGCCTTATCGGGTGGTTGGTTACGCAAAGCGGCCTTAGCCAAAGCACTGGTATGTGATCCTGATGTATTGCTGCTTGACGAACCGACCAACCATTTAGATATTGATACCATTGAATGGCTAGAAACCTTTCTAAAAGGCTTTAGTGGTAGTATCGTATTTATTTCCCATGACCGTGCTTTTATTCGAGCAATGGCAACCCGCATTATTGATCTGGATCGCGGTCTGGCGACATCTTGGCCAGGGGATTACGATAAATACCTTATCGGTAAAGAAGAAGCGCTACGTATTGAAGCATTACAAAATGCGCATTTTGATAAAAAACTAGCGCAAGAAGAAGCATGGATTCGCCAAGGTATTAAAGCGCGTCGTACGCGTAATGAAGGCCGCGTACGCGCGTTAAAATCAATGCGACGTGAACATGCACAGCGCCGTCAGGTAATGGGTAATGCCAATATGCAGATTGAAGAGGCGTTACGATCCGGTAAAATTGTTTTTGATATCAAAGATATTAGTTATACGATTGGCGATAAACAAATCGTTGAACACTTTTCAGCACAAGTATTACGTGGTGATAAAATTGCCCTTATTGGCGCTAATGGCTGTGGTAAAACCACATTACTAAAACTCATGTTAAAGCAATTAGACCCAACGGCAGGATCGGTACATGGAGGAACCAAATTAGACATTGCTTATTTTGATCAATATCGTGCTGAGCTGGATCCTGACAAAACCGTTATGGACAATTTAGCCGAAGGAAAACAGGAAGTCATGATTAATGGGCGTCCACGACACGTATTAGGCTATCTACAAGACTTTTTATTTCACCCAAAACGCGCGATGACGCCAGTCAGTGCTTTATCTGGCGGGGAACGCAATCGCTTACTACTCGCAAAACTGTTTCTTAAACCGAGTAACCTATTAATTCTGGATGAACCAACCAATGATCTCGACATTGAAACCTTAGAATTATTAGAAGAGTTAATCAGTGATTATCAAGGAACCCTATTACTGGTAAGCCATGATCGACAATTTGTTGATAATGCAGTAACGCAATGTTGGATTTTTGAAGGCAATGGCGTGATCAGTATTTATCCTGGCGGATATGTTGATGCTCATCAGCAATTAATGCAAACCCAACACTTCAAACAACCTAAACCCGCTGAAGTAAAAAATACCGTTGTTACTGAGAAAAAAGCGGAACATCGCTCAAAAAGTAGTAAAAAACTGACTTATCAGCAACAACGAGAACTAGACCAGTTACCGCTAACCATTGAAAAGTTAGAGATGGAGATTGTACAATTACAAGCGCAAATTAGTGATAGTGAATTCTTTAATCAACCTCACGGGGTAACGACGCCTATTTTAACGCAATTAGCTGACAATGAAGCTGCGCTAGAACAAGCTTTTGAACGTTGGGAAACATTGGAAGCACTAAAAAATTCATAAAAAATAATTATGTTAACCTCTTACTCCATACCCATTAACCTAAAGATAGCGAGATGGGTTAAGGGATGAGTAAGAGTGTAATTATCGTTACACCGCGCAATAAAAATGGTGTAATGATAACTAATGATAATAAACAATGACTAGTTTTAAATTTTAGTTATTATAAAGTAGTATGGATAGGATAGAACAAGTTATGTACAAAGATATGGAAAATCAGGATAATTTCACAAGAAATCAATATGATGGACAATACATCTTGTGTAATGAATGTGATTTAGTGGTTGAAGTCCCCCGTATTACTAATCAACATAATGCACTTTGCCCTCGCTGTAATAATCGACTAGTGAGTTATCGTCAACAAACCAATCAGTTAGCATTGGTTTATGCGGTTTGTGCATTGATGATGTTTATACTTGCGTCTGCGTTTTATATGGTCAATATTCGCATTATTGGTAGCATAACCAATATGGATCTCTTCCTTATACCCAAAATGCTGATTCATGATGATTATACGTCATTAGCCTTTTTATTTATTACCTTTGTACTCGTTTTGCCCGTGATTACATTAATTATTTTAATTATTTTATGTTGTCATGAGTCGCTGCCAAAATGGCTAAAAACCAATTTATTAATTAGTTTAGAGCGTTTACAAAATTGGTGTATGGCTGAGATCTTCTTGGCTGGATTAATTGTCAGCTTTGTCAAGCTAATTAGCTATGGCGATATAGGGATTAATTTAAGTTTTATTCCTTTTTGTCTTTTTGCCTTAATGCAAATTAAAGCCTTATCGCTATTTAGCGCCAGACAAGTATGGCAAAGTATCTCGCCAACCATCCACATCAATACGCCTTTTGTGGCAGGAAAATCAGGGATAAGCCAAAATATACGCTCGTGCCATTGTTGTCATGCTATTTTGCCCATTAATAAAACCGTTTGTCCTCGATGTCAGATGAAAGGGACGGCCCGTTATAAAGATAGTATTCAATGGACCATGGCACTATTATTAACGTCAACTATTTTATATATTCCTGCTAATGTATATCCGATTATGGCGACGCTATTTGTCGGTAGCCTATCGGGCTCGACTGTACTTGATGGGGTAAGCTATATGTGGCAATCGGGTGACTATCCTGTAGCGGCGGTCATTTTTATTGCAAGTATTATTATCCCTATTTTCAAAATTATGGCCTTATGCTGGCTCTGCTACTATGCGATTTATAGGAGTAAACCCACTGAAAAAGCCAGTGCAAAAATGAATAAAATTTATAATGTTGTTGAATTTATTGGCCGCTGGTCAATGATTGATATTTTTGTTGTGTCGGTAACCGCAACGTTAGTGAATAACGGGGAAATGATAGCTGTTTACCCGGCAAAAGGTGCCGTCTATTTTGCCATTGTCGTGATAATAACGATGATAGCATCACATAAATATGATCCGCGTCTAATATGGGATAAAGTGAAAAATAATGAATAAACAGGGAAGCGTGTATTATGTCAAATAAAATAGCCAAAGTATCCAAAATCAAATTATTATCGCCAATTTGGATTGTGCCGATCATCACCGCTATTGTCGGGATCTGGATTTTATATACGCATATTGCTGGACAAGGTAAATCTTTTACGCTAACCAGCGCGGATGCCAGTGGCATTATTGCGGGTAAAACCGTCATTCGAAGTCGTAATGTCGATGTTGGCATTATTGAAAAAGTGACATTAAGTGATGATTTTAAACGGGTGATTTTAAAAGGACGCCTTAAACCAGAAATGAGTGAGTTGTTACAGGGTGATTCAATTTTTTGGATTGTTAAACCACAAATTGGACGCGAAGGCGTATCAGGATTAGGGACACTATTTTCGGGTGTTTATATTGAATTAATGCAGGGCACACAAGATAAAACCGAAAGTCATCATGTTTATGAGCTATTAGATACCCCCCCTATGGCGTCGATTAATACCGAAGGTATTAGACTCAATTTAGTGGGTGATCAGACGGCCATTGTTTCTCAAGGTGCGCCAGTTATGTTTCGTGGTTATCGAGTCGGAAATGTCGAAAAAGCAGAATTTGATGTACAAAATAAAAATATGAAATATCAAATTTTTATTGCTAAACCTTACCAGTCATTAGTGACACGCAATATTCGTTTTTGGCGTGATGTTGGGATAAATTTAGATCTATCTGCGCGTGGAGCGAATTTAACCTTGCCTTCTTTTGATACATTACTCGATGGCGGTATTAATTTTGATGTGCCAGATGGGGCAACGTTTGGTCCAGTTGAAAATCAGGCGGAACTAACCAAAATTACCTATCAACTGTATGCGGATAAAAAATCGATTCAGGATTCACAATACACCGTATACGATGAATTCTTGCTGATGTTCTCAGACTCCATTACGGGATTAACTGCGGGCTCTTCAGTCGAATACCATGGCATACGATTAGGTACGGTATCACACGTTCCCTATTTTCAACCTAATATGCAATTTATTTCATCGAATCAATATACTATCCCCGTGCTGATTCGAATCGAACCAGAACGTCTCCCTCAATTGCTAGCAGAAAAGATCGATATCAGTAAAAAAATTATTGAAGAACAAGCAAATGGACTACGCGCAGCAATAAAATCCGCTAACATATTAACCGGCGCGATGTATATTGATCTGGATTTTTATCCCGAAGAAAAGCAGGCTAATCTTCATTTACCCTCTGAAGTCTATGGATTTAAAACTATTGCAACGGTACCTGCGGGTCTATCGCAAATACAAGCTAAGTTAGTTCAGACCTTAGACAACTTTAATAAACTCCCTTTTGATAAAACCATTGATGAGTTAAATCGCAGTATTGTTGCTCTCAACCAGCTATTAGCGAGCAAAGATATGCAAGCGTTACCAAAAGAGATGAGAGAATCGTTACAAACACTGGATAAAACGTTGAGAAGTGTGCAACCAGGATCCGATTTAAACAGATCATTTAAAACCGATCTTGATAAATTTGACCGTCTGCTTGATGAGTTTACTCCATTATTAAAAACCCTTAACGATAAAAGTAACGCCTTGATCTTCTCAGCACCGGCTAAACACGATCCACAACCTAAAGCAAAAGGAAATAAATGATGAAAAAATTAGTTATATTATTATCATTATTACTCTTAACAGGGTGTTCATCATCATTGCCAGAAAAACATTACTATCAGATAAAAAGTGCCTATTCAGTCGCTCACGTTGAGACAAGCACCGCCGATAACTTTATTTGGATTGCACCGATTACCATCGCTGATTTTTTAAATAAAGATGGGCTGGTATATCAAACCAATGACGTTGAGTATCATGTAGCTAACGACAATTTATGGTTATCCCCATTATCTGAGCAATTACAAAATCTGGTGGTACATGATTTATCGGCATTATTACCAACACGGGTTATCTCATCGTCACCGATGGCAGCCGCCAAAACCTCGGTAAATTTATTTATTGAAGGGTTTCATGGCACTTACCAAGGCGAAGCGGTGTTAAAAGGTTATTGGGTGATAGCCAATGCCAATGGACAACTCTACAGTAAAAAATTTGCCTACACCTTACCTGTCAATAAAGATGGATATGGGGCTATTGTGGAAACCTTATCCCAAGCTTGGCAACAAGAAATCAGCGATTTGGTCAATAAATCCAAATTATAATCAATTCCTATTATTATCAGACCTACACCGTTAATCTAGGTCTGATAATATCAATCTACACTACGGCACTATCTCAATCGTAACCGCTAACGTTTGTGGCTGGCTAGGCGTAACCAATAACGGCTGCACAATGCGTGCCGTTTCGACACATACCATGGTTTTATAGCCATTATCGTCCATATCCGCCATCGCTGTTGCTGCGGATTGCCATGGATTCCACGTGACAACTTCAGTGCCATTATGATGAGTCAATTTAATTGTACGATCTATATCATCAATGTAATTAATCGCCTCCGCATGCGTATATACACGATCGACGGCTTGATCAAAGGTCAATTCGCCACACTGCTTAGGTAAATTAGCGACCTTAAGCGCATCGCGATAATCGGCACCTAAACCTGTCACTTTAATCTGCTCAATATCACTCACATTAAAATAACTATGTAAAGCGGCGGTAGCTTGATAATCCCCAGACATGCTTAATTCAAGGTAAGCTTGTTTACCTACGTTTATGGTCATGGTCGCGTTAAAAGCGTGTGGCCATAATTGACGGGTTTGAGGCGTATCACTCAAGCTCAAGGTAAGCGTGACCTGCTGTTCATTTTCGCTATATTGTACTAATTGCCATAACGAAATTCGGGCAAAACCATGAGAAGGGGTACCCAGCTGATTAAACCATGGCCAACAGAGAGGAACCCCACCCCGAATGGCTTTTCCTGTTTTAAACAGGGCTTTTTCACTTAACCAAATTACTGGGCGTGGTTGTTCGGTAGGTTGCCAAAATAATAGATGTGCGCCTTGTAAAGCAATGGCAGCCTGACACGTAGCATGTTTAATTACAATAACGTCTAATTCGCCTTGTTGTACTATTGCTATGCTGGGGGTTAATTGCTTAATCACCGGTTGATTTAAAAGAGTATTTATCATTGTATTCCATATGCCTCTAGAAACGTTTTATCGATTACATTAACATTGATTGTTAGCCACAAGAAGGACGGGCTATCTTTATATTGGCATATTACACCATTATGTATAAGATCAAAATCGGATCCCATAGCAAAATAAATGGGCGTGACATTATGCTCTAGACTTTCGCCATGGGCTCCCTTCGCCTTATAAGTTATTCTAATAACGATATCAATAGCGATTGCACTACCTTTATATCCGCTTATGCCAGATGGTGATGGCTTAATGCATTACCCCAAGCAAAACCTACTCGAGTTCAATTAAAATAGCAATGGTCAGCGATGGGATAGGTCACATAAAGATTCCCCTTTATGATTAGCTAACATTCAACAACGCAGCTTAACTCCCCTTATTTTTACAGTAATGGCAATCGGAATCAGGCTGATATCCCGCTAAGCGTGAGCACACCGCGACATCAACCTAACCCATAAAACGTGCCACATTATGTATAAGGCTTTATTCTATGCACGCATAATTAGCATCGGTTAATGACTATAGGATAGGAATACGTTAACCCAAATGCGCATTGACATGTAGCCATAATAGGCGGGATGATTGATAAAAGATTCCCAAATCGACCACGACTCCATTATACTAGCCATCATAATAGAATGATAAATATTGAAATTGAGCAATGCATCTGTTTAAGATAACCAAACAGTAGCATGCAGCGATAATAACAGAGGTTCACCATGAACAATCAATTAAACATTGACTGGCCGCATTTTCTAGCCAATTACTGGCAAAAAAAACCGGTAATTTTGCGTCAGGCATTTCCCCATTTTTGTGATCCGATAACGCCTGATGAATTAGCTGGATTAGCATTAGAACAAGAAATAGAAAGTCGATTGGTTTCCAATCTTGACCAAAAATGGCAAGCCACGTATGGACCTTTTACCGAACAAGATTTTACGCAACTAGGCGAAACCAATTGGAGCTTATTAGTACAAGCCGTGGATCATTGGCATGATCAAGCCGCAACATTAGTTGCGCCTTTCCGCTGTTTCCCGCAATGGCTATTTGATGATTTAATGATCTCCTATGCGGTGCCAGAAGGGGGCGTTGGTCCGCATATTGATCAATACGATGTCTTTATTATCCAAGGTATGGGAAAACGCCGGTGGCGAGTAGGGGATATTAACCCCAATTATAAACAATTTTGTGCCCATCCAGCGTTATTACACGTTGAAGCCTTTACCCCAATAATTGATCAAGAGATGACCGCTGGCGATGTCTTATATATTCCACCAGGGTTTCCACATGATGGCGTTTGTCTTGAAACGTCGCTTAGCTATTCCGTAGGCTTTCGCTCACCGACAGCACAGGCATTAGTCACCGGTTTTGCCGATTATTTACTCGAACATGATTTAGGTAAAGTACATTATACGGATCCCAATTTAACCCTACCACCAGACCCATTAAACGTATCGCCACATGAAATTGAACGTTTAAAATCGATGATGATTGCATTAATCAATCAACCTGATTATTTTAATCATTGGTTTGGAGAATACATTTCTCAATCTATGCACAGCTTAAATATTGAGTCTGTTGAGCCCCCTTACCACGTTGACGAGGTGATTGCCACCTTCAAACAAGGGAGTCAGTGCCATTTAGTTAATAGTATCCGCTTAATTAAGGTCGCTGAAACTTATTATATCCATGGTGAAGCATTGGATTTACCACGACCAATGATCGAAAAAATCAGTCATCTTCACTATTTTGATCAATCCGCGATTGCTGAATTTATCGATGATAAAAAGGTAATGAACCAATTTACCCACTGGCTTAATCGCGGCTATTGGTATTTTGTCGATTGATTGATAAAAATACCTTGTTTGATATAAATCACGCCTAAAACGTAAACCAACTTCGGCGTGATTCATATAATAGATAAAACCTATCGCTTATTAAGACAGGCTAATTAGCGACTAAAAATAAATGATAAAATGAAAAAGAAGGAAAACGGGTGTGAATAATTTTGATGTCATCATTATTGGTGGAGGTATGGTTGGATTAGCTACAGCATGCGCATTAGGTGAACAATCACTACAAGTCGCAGTGATTGATGATAACCTCACCTTAACCGTTTTACCGGAACAACCGACCGTAAGAGCATCGGCAATTAATGCCTCAAGTCAACGCTATTTTAGCCAATTAGGTATTTGGCAAGATCTCTTAGCGAGTCAACGTGTAGCAAAATTTAAGGCGATCAATGTTAAAGAGTTAGCTGGTTTTGCCAAACTGAGTGCAAATAGCCACGATTATCACTATCAGGAATTAGGGCATATTATTGAAAATCAATTAATCATTCAAACCCTTTACCAAAAGGCCCTAACTTATCCAACCATTCACTTTTTTAACCAAAAAGCCCAACACTTTTACGCCGCCAATCAACATGCATTTGTGGAACTCACCGATCAAACCCGACTAATGGCAAACTTAATTATTGGTGCGGATGGCGCTAATTCATGGGTAAGAAAAACCGCCGATATTAAATTATGGCAATACCCTTATCGCCATCATGCTCTGATTACAACAGTAAAAACAGCCTATCCGCACCAAGCTTGCGCCAGACAACTTTTTTACCCGGATGGTATTATTGCATTTTTACCACTATGGCAAGCGAATTTAAGTTGCTTAGTATGGTCAGCCAAACCAGACGAAGCGAATAGTTTAATTCAACAGGACTCCGCCACCTTTGCTAATACATTAACTGCTGCGACAGGACAATGGTTAGGTCAATGCGAATTAGTTGGCGAAAGACATCTATTTCCACTCATTGCCCGCTATACACCAGAATTTGTACAGCACCGATTAATTTTGATTGGCGATGCCGCCCACACTATTCACCCCTTAGCTGGACAAGGCGCCAATTTAGGTTTACGTGATTCGGCGCTTTTAGCTCAAACCATTAAACAGTTAAGTGAGACTCACCAAGATATCGGTTTAACCCATCATTGGCGACAATATCGCTATGCAAGACATAAAGACGCATTAATGATGTTAGGCGCAATGCAAGGTGTTGAAACCCTATTTGATGGACAACTTATAATGAAAAAATGGCTACGCGGTCTGGGTATGAACCTAATTAATCACTTGCCATTGGTTAAACGCAATATTATCAAGTATGGACTAGGCTTATAGATATAGCTAGTTATTATTAACACCAACTAGCTTGATCATTGGGCGGTCACTTCCCATGGGTTACTGATTAAGCATTGGATCAACTTGCTTTACGCAGCCATTGATCGGCACCGACATAGGATAAAATATAAAACTATCCTTTTAGAAACGGTAGAGCAATATCGTTATAGCTATCTAAGACAAGATCTAACCGCAGATAGCCTTATCTTAGCGCGGACAGCATTTACAGCTATCCGCACCATTTTAATCCTCGTAAAAACCGTTACATTTTATCGACGGTCTTAATCCCTAACATATCTAAACCAACCTGCAACGTACGCGCGGTTAATGCGGCTAATTTCAAACGACTCTGCATTAACGCTTCATTTTCAGCGGTTAAGATCGGACAGTTCTCATAAAAACTAGAAAATAGTGTGGCGATATCATACAGATAGCCACAAAGGACATGCGGTAATCCTTCTTTAGCCACCGTCTGAACCGCTTCTTCAAATTGTAGCAAGCGTACGACTAAAGCCCGTTCTTTATCATCCGTTAAATGAAATTCACCGTCCTGAGTTTGCTCTAAATCACTATTAGCTTTTTTAAATATCGACAGCACCCGCGTATAAGCATACTGCAAATAAGGCGCGGTATTACCTTCAAATGCCAACATATTATCCCAATCAAAGACATAATCGGTTGTACGATTTTTCGATAAATCAGCATATTTCACAGCCCCAATCGCCACCGCATCCACAATAGTCTCTAATTCGCTTTGGCTAATCGCAGGATTTTTACTACGGATCAACGCCGCAGCGCGAACCATCGCTTCATCTAATAGATCATTCAATTTTACGGTATCGCCAGAACGGGTCTTAAACGGTTTCCCATCTTTACCTAACATCATCCCAAACATATGGTGTTCTAATGGCATGGTTTCCGGTAAATAACCCGCTCGCTTAACAATTGCCCACACCTGTTCTAGATGTTGGTGCTGACGCGAATCGGTATAATATAAAATTCGATCGGCATGTAGTTGCTGATAACGATAAAGGGCACAGGCGATATCGGTTGTGGCATAAAGATAACCGCCATCGCGTTTTTGGATGATCACACCCATGGGGTCCCCGTCTTTATTTTTAAACTCATTCAGGTACACCACGATTGCGCCTTCACTCTCTACCGCTAATCCTTTCTGTTTTAAATCGGCAACTACTTGCGGTAACATCGCATTATAGGTACTTTCTCCCATAGTATCCGATACATCTAAGGTGACATTAAGACGGCGATAGGTGGCGATATTTTGTGTCATCGTAATATCCACCAACTTACGCCACATGGCCGCGCAATACTCATCGCCGCCTTGCAATTTCACTACATAATTACGCGCTTTCTCAGCAAAAACCGGATCATCATCATAATGTTTTTTAGCTTCACGATAAAATAGTTCCAGATCAACCAATTGCATATCAGTAGCATGCTCATTTTGCATTTTCTCTAAATAAGCAATTAACATCCCGAATTGCGTTCCCCAATCGCCCACATGATTAGCACGGATCACATGATGACCTAAAAAGGTTAACGTACGTACCGTCGCATCGCCAATAATCGTTGAACGCAAATGCCCAACATGCATCTCTTTTGCTACATTTGGCGCTGAATAATCCACTACAATGGTTTGGGGATGTGAAGTCATGGCTATCCCCAATTTCTCATCACTTAATGCAACTTGTGCTTGCTGGGTTAACCATGATGGTGCTAAAAACAGATTGATAAAGCCAGGACCTGCGATTTCAACTTTATCAACGATACCGTTTAGATCAAGGTGCTGTAATACGTGTTCTGCCAATTCTCTTGGCGCTTTTCCCATTTTTTTGGCCGCGGCCATAATTCCATTAGCTTGATAATCACCAAATTGTGGTTTAGCGGACTGTTTAATTAATGCATCACAACCAACGGGCGCACCGGCTGCAATCATAGCCTGACTGATTTTCTCGGCAAGAAGAGTTTGAATATTCACTAAATAACCTTAAATTACTATCAACATAATAGGGACATATGATACCTGTAACTGAACCAATTGTCATTGGTGACTCACACTGGTTGCCGCAGTTTATAGCGCTCACTATAAGGAAATAGAAATACCGTAAATTAATCTGAAAAAATAAATTATTCTTGTTACTGTTAAACAACTTAAATGGCGTGATCTGATTAGATAACCTAAATAACAATATCGTTATCCTAACTTAAGAGCATATTCCATTGATTTTATATTAAAAAATTAACTCGTCATTATTAGCTAAATTAAATCGATAAGGATATTTAACCAGCCATTGCCCCATAAAAAACTGACTTTACCAAATAGTAAAAAATTTATACTAAAAAATTAACGCAAATAAATTCAGGTTGACTAAATTAGTTTTTATCCGCGGCGCCTCACGTTACTATGGTGCGCTATTATTGATGATGATAACTATCATCTCGATAATCGGTCTTTCCCCTTAAAATAAAGCCTAAACCACCGCTTACCATACGTATTAACAGCAAATTAGCGCATTACCCTCATTGATTAACTGTGACCCCAAAAGAAAAAATAGATATCAACGCTATAACCTATTGCCTATAGGTTGAAGATTAATGACTTGTCGCCTTTTTGGTTGCATGATACTCACCTTTACTGTTTAAGTTATTTACTTCGATTAACGAAGTATTATAAAATGCGAAACTTCATTATTAAAAATATAGTTAAAGTTTTGAAAAAATAAAGTAAATAAACCTTACCCTATTTAATAAATAGCACCAATAAATGGATAAACATAATCAACTATTCGCTTAATAAGAATAAAATAGAAAAGGACAGTAATATGTTAGAACCCTTTGATATTGCTAAAGAATTAATTAAAAACCAACTAAACAGCAGTAATCAATATCTATTACAAATAGACAAACTTAATGCAGTTCTATCGGTACATACCGTACGTGGTCAGCAGGTATTAAATCAGCCATGGCATTATCAAATCATTTTCACGTCTAATAATAAACAGTTAACCGCGGATGTCTTTCTTACTCAAAAAGCCCACCTTACCTTTCAGCCACAACCAACCCATCTCTTCTCCACGCAACTTAGCTCTTTAACTCAGCCCACTTTGCCTCGCACGTTACACGGCGTAATTACTGAGTTTAGTCAGCTATCGGTCAATAAACAGCAAGCGCAATATAAAGTGATCTTAGCGCCGCGCCTAGCATTACTGGACTTACATCGCTATAGCGCCATTTACCAACATCAAAGTGTGATTGAAGTGGTGGAGCAGATATTACGTAAACACGGCTTTACCGGCATTGACTACCGCTTAGAATTACGTGACACCTACCCAATGCGTGAATTTATCACCCAATGGCAAGAGAGCGACCTCGAATTTATCCAACGTATTTTAGCCGATATCGGGGTCTGGTTCTGTTTTGAAACTGACAGTAAACATGGCTGTGAGGTAATGGTAATAAGTGATGGCGAGCAAGGTTATAATAATCACGGCACGATAGTTTATCAACAACCCAGCGGCACCGTTGACAGTCATATCGAAAGTATCTGGGATTTACAACAGCACAGTAAAA
>NZ_AWGA01000092.1 GCF_000471645.3 Candidatus Schmidhempelia bombi str. Bimp
ATCATTGAACTGTTTTTGTAAATCTTTTATTGTTGCTTTCGTATCCGCTAAATTGATAACGACATTATTTGTCTGGCCTCTTTCAACCTTTTTCTCTACTTCTCTCCATATATTTCTAATATTTCCAGAACTGGGAGCATAGTTATCAAAGATTTCACCATTAATTTTATAATCCGGATTTTTTACTCCAGAGGTTATTGGGTTTTGTTCAACGTGATAGCCGTTCTGAGAAAGTATTTTTGCACTCTCATTTTCTCGGACTAATGATCGTATATTTTCAGTAGAAGCATTAGGTGGAAGTTTAGTTTGTTGCCCTGTTAAAGATCCACTCGTCCCCTTTCCAGCTTTTATTTCTTTTTCATTTTTGGCATGCTCGCCAAACTTACTTGATTTATTGCCTTTTTGAGATGTTGCTACATTATTCTCAACTTTTTCTTTTATAAATTGTTGGAATTGTTTATTTGTACTTTTGGCACCAAATCGACTTAAAGCAGCATTTAATTCTAATAAAGATTCAGTATTTGCACCAGATAAATAATCGCCTGTAGCTTTATTGAGTACTGAAATCAAATCAGCTTTGTCAGTGTCGGTTAAAGACTTATCAGCCATAGCAAGTGGCGGCACTAATTGGTCCTGGTAAAAATGCACCTATTTGCTCTGGGGCTCGCATCCATAGTTCAACATAATCGCTACCATTAGGCATATCTTTACCTGTTATGAGCCTTTTTAATGCTTCGTCTGTTTCTTCTTGAGTTAAATAACCTGCTGCTGAGGCATGGAGGATACCTTCATAATTTGCTCCTGTTTCAGGCGAAAGACCAATAAAATCGCCACCCAATCCACCATTAGCCCAACTTAATCCATTATTCTCAACCGCATTTTTACTGCTGCTGACTGCAGCGCTGACTTCACTCATGCTACCGCCAGCACTGGCTGCAGCAAGTCCGGCGGCTAGTTGCGATAGGGCGCTGATGTTTTGTTTTTCTTCTTCGGTTAGTTGGTTAACACTTTTATCACCGTATAGCTGTTTGCGAATGATATCCGCAGCAATTTCATCCGTAAGCGCCCCTGCGCCCCCCGCTAACCCTGAATTGCCTTGTAGCTCGGCAACGGCCGCACCCAATATGGCGTGGGCAATTAAACGGGCGGCTTCATTATCGCCCGCCTGTATTTTGATTTGCTCAGCCAACCATGAGGCACTGGCGCCGGCTAAGCCGCCAGCGATATCGCCAGTCATCATGCCTGTGATAATGGCAATAGCAGAATCGACGCCTTTATTAAAGTCACTGCCCATTTTGTTTTCATTGCCATGGTTATTTTGTTTATCCATGGTTTGTTTTAGGTCTTTAATCTGGGCACCTAAATCTTTTAAGCCGGTGACAATTTCTTGTCGGGTTTGTTCTTTTTCTTTATCAAAGATAGGGTTGAGTTTGTGGTGTGCCTGCTCAGTGTTATGACTGAGTTCATTTATATCTTGGATTTGTTTGTCCGTGTGTCACGGATGATTAATTCTCCCTCACTGATTGCCGAATGGGTGATGTTTGAGGTTTTATCATCGTGCTCATATATCGATGGCATCCCGCCATTCGCTTTTGGGTTACCATCGGTATGACTGGTGCCTCCTGCCATACCGATGCTATCTACCTCAAATTCCGCTTTGTTTTTAATATCGGTAAAGCCGATAGTACCGGTATCTAACCGATTATTGTCTTTATCCGCTGTTGATGCAATCACCGCACCATTTAACTGGGTATGGTTACCCACGGTAATGTCATAGCCGCCCGTGCCAGCAAAAATGCCCGATTGTTCATTGACCGACGCATAGTCATTTTTCATTCTATCTTGATTAAAGCTACCACTGGCTTGACTGTCCCCATAACAGATAGGGGGAACGCAAATACTGACATTGGCACCGGATGAGGTGTGTTTAGAATCGAGTTTTTCTTTATCTTGAACGCTGCTAATTATCAAATCACGCCCAATATTTGCAGTCACCCGATTACCTGCCAGCTCGGCACCGTCTAAGATAACATCACGCCCACTGTGAATGTTCAGCGCATTACCAGCAGTCACTTTACTGTTGTGATTAATTTCGGCATAGCCGTTTTCTTTACCTTTTGACTGGCTGGCTGCGATTTCTACAGAGAAGCCGTTTTGTCCGCCAATTAACCCAAAACCAACGCCAACCCCATAATGGTTGCCTGAATCCCGGTTTTTAATCTTTTCGGTACTTTGTGCTGCATCGAATTTAATGTCATTGCCGGCATTGAGATTAATATTGTGCCCTTGAATATCCACCCCTTTGCCTTCAATGTTTTCTTGCGCTGTGATATTCACATTTTGACCGGCATGAATAACGGTACCGGATTGGGAATGATGGTGGTACTCATTTTTTTGTTTGGCATTATTGGCTGTAGCGCTCACGGTGACTTTGACTAAGGACGATGACATACCATTATTATTTTCTTCAATACCGGTACTGACATGATTGATACCTGATGTATTAAATTTTGCTTGCCCCGCATTAACCGCTGCCTTGGCGGCATAAATGGCAAATAAGCGTTTATCGTCATGATTTTCGACGGATTTGGCGGTTTTATCAATCGCTTGAGAGGCACTGACAAAATAGCCCGATGTAGAAACCGTAATGCCGTATTGCTTATCTTGGGTTTGTGATTGCAGTAACTTATCATCTTCACTGGTATCCATAAAAGGACGCTAGCTTGAGCAGCTCGGGTTACCCCAAGCTGCCTGTAGTTATTACCATTGCGGACAATAAATTAATTATTGAACTTGCGATGCAGAGCTAGAAAGAAATTAGTAGATCCTGGAGATTAACTAGGATCTACTAATTAAATAGACTATAAATTAATATTATTTTTCTCTGCTAATTCACTAAGCATCGCTCCAAATTCCAAAAGTTCTTCTCTAGTCCAACCTGTTAAAGTAGGAATTTCATTTACACTACACGAAATTAAAACCGCTGATTCAAGTTCTCTTATTAAGTTAAACTCTCTTTCGCTCATTTCAATATTCAATAAGTTATTTTGTTTTCCTAATATCTTCATTTAAAACCTCAATTAATTTATCGGCGGTGTTTTTTGAGTAGGTAAACGTTTAATATAATTATCCCACCCAATATCATAATCTGGTCTGAATGCTGTACTTTCACCTTTACCAGGATTTCTTATAACAACAGTTCTTGTATTTGAATCTAAATAAACAATCCTGCCATCTGAATAATAACGTACATCCGTTGGGTTATTAATAACTTTTTCAACATGTTGTTGGAATTGCTCTCGTGTTTTAATACCTAATGAATTGAATTCACCTTTCTGTAAAACATGTTTATCAAAAGCATGTCCATTAGCGATTTCTTGAGAAGTTAATTGAGAATTCAATTTAGGATTATTTACAATATTTTCAGCGCCAGTAGTAGGTTTAGTAGCGTTTGTCGTCCCCTTTCCAGCTTTTATTTCTTGCTCATTTTTGGCATGCTCGCCAAACTGGCTTGATTTATTTCCTTTTTCAGGAGTAGCCTTATTAATTGTCGTTTCAGGGGCTTTTCCTGATTGTTGTATTTCTCCTTTTGCTTCGCCAGCAACTGGTTTATTTTTAACAATTTTATTGCCCTTTATACCATAATGAGTCCCTGCCAGTGAAGAGGTAATTCCGTGGGCGGCCATGATAGCTCGATATTGTGTCGCGACTTCGGTTACATTACGTCCACTCTCCTTGGCTATGGCTTCTATCGCCAGTAAATGTTGGACTTCCTCCTTAGATAATCCGTTTAATGCCTCATTTAACGCAGCTGCATCATGTCGATATAATTCTCTGTATTTGATTATATAGTTGAAGTCATCGTCGTACTGCGATTTTGTTATCCATGCCTCTTGTAGCGCTCCTTGGCA
>NZ_AWGA01000014.1 GCF_000471645.3 Candidatus Schmidhempelia bombi str. Bimp
TTCGTTCAGACTGGCAAGAGGTTAATGAGCTGATTGCGGCTTCCAATATCTATACCATTAAAAAATTTGGGCCTGATCGTATTGCGGGTTTTTCGCCTATTCCAGCGATGTCAATGGTTTCTTATGCGGCTGGCGCACGTTATCTATCGTTGATTGGTGGGGCGTGTCTTAGTTTCTATGATTGGTATTGTGATTTACCGCCAGCCTCACCAATGACATGGGGCGAACAAACCGATGTCCCTGAATCTGCCGATTGGTATAATTCGTCTTATATTATTGCGTGGGGATCGAATATTCCCCAAACTCGTACCCCTGATGCGCACTTTTTTAGTGAAGTGCGGTATAAAGGGACGAAAACCGTTGCTATTACGCCAGATTATTCGGAAGTGTCTAAGTTTAGTGATGAGTGGCTAAGTCCAAAACAAGGAACAGATAGTGCCCTTGCTTTAGCTATGGGTCATGTGATTTTAAAAGAGTTCCATCACACTAATCCATCTTCCTACTTTACCGATTACTTACGTCGTTATTCTGATTTACCAATGCTAGTGCTATTGGAAAAACATCAAAATCAGCAATATGTTGCTGGTCGCTTACTACGTGCTTCCGATTTAATCGATCAACTTGGCCAGAAAAATAATCCGGAATGGAAAACTATTGCCATTGATGAAATAACAGGACAACTTGTTGCCCCACAAGGGTCAGCAGGATTCCGCTGGGGCGAACAGGGTAAGTGGAACTTAGAAGCTAAAGAAGGGGGCGCTCAACAAGATGTTAAGCTACAATTAAGTTTATTACATCGACATGATGATGTTGTTGACGTAGGTTTTCCTTACTTTGGTAATGAACAAGTGAATGATATCCATCCCGTTAAAATGGATGAGGTGCTTTACCATAAGCTGCCCGTTAAAAGTATTACCCTGAGCGATGGCAGCGCGGCCTTGGTGACCACCGTTTATGATCTGATAATGGCGAATTATGGGGTTGAACGTGGTCTAAATGATACTCATGCTGCACAAGATTATAGCGAAATCAAAGCCTATACTCCTGCGTGGGCAGAAAAAATGACTGGCGTCGCGCAACATCGTATTGTTAAAATTGCTCGGGAGTTTGCTGAGAATGCCAACAAGACGCACGGACGTTCTATGATTATTGTAGGTGCTGGTCTTAATCACTGGTATCACATGGACATGAATTATCGAGGTTTGATTAATTTATTGGTCTTTTGTGGTTGTGTGGGACAAAGTGGCGGCGGCTGGGCGCACTATGTTGGACAAGAGAAATTACGTCCACAAACAGGTTGGGCGCCACTGGCGTTTGCTCTAGATTGGCAGCGACCGCCACGACATATGAACAGTACTTCGTTCTTTTATAATCATTCTAGTCAATGGCGACATGAAACCGTCTCAGCACAAAATTTATTATCACCGCTAGCGAATAAAGCCCATTATTCAGATAGTTTAATTGATTTTAATGTGAAAGCGGAGCGCATGGGCTGGTTACCTTCTGCACCTCAATTAAATGTTAATCCCCTTACGTTAGCTCAAGCCGCGGCAGATGCGAATCAAGATGTAATTGATTATACCGTTGAGGCACTAAAAACGCAGAAAATTGCTTTCGCTTCGGAAGCCCCCGATAGCCCAACGAATCATCCAAGACAACTATTTATTTGGCGATCAAACTTATTAGGTTCATCTGGTAAAGGACATGAATATTTATTACATTATTTATTGGGTACTGAGCATGGTATACAGAACCAAGATTTAGGTGTTGAAGGTCGTCATAAACCAGAAGAAGTCCAATGGGAAGATCACGCCATTACCGGTAAACTGGATTTAGTGGTCACCCTTGATTTTCGGATGTCGAGTACCTGTCTATTCTCAGATATCGTATTACCTACTGCAACGTGGTATGAGAAAGATGACATGAATACCTCTGATATGCACCCATTTATTCATCCTTTATCGGCAGCGGTTGATCCCGCATGGGAATCAAAAAGTGATTGGGACATTTATAAAGGGATTGCCAAAACTTTTTCTGCACTTTGTCCCCAACATTTAGGCGTTGAAACCGATATTGTCACCCTTCCTATTCAGCATGATTCTGCGAATGAATTAGCCCAGCCTTTTGGCGTGAAAGATTGGAAAAAAGGCGAATGTGATATTATTCCTGGAAAAACAGCGCCGCATTTGATTAAGGTGGAGCGAAACTATCCAGAAACTTATCATCGCTTTACGTCGTTAGGTCCTCTATTAGAAAAATTAGGTAATGGCGGAAAAGGGATCAGCTGGAATACCGATAGCGAAGTGGCTTTTTTACGTCAACTTAATGGAGTACAAAATAACGATGATAAACAGCGTCCAAAAATTAGCAGCGCCATTGATGCCGCCGAAGTGATTTTATCCTTAGCCCCAGAAACTAATGGACAAGTCGCGGTTAAAGCATGGCAAGCATTAAGCAAGATGACTGGACGGGATCATACGCATTTGGCGTTAACGAAAGAAGAGGAGAAAATCCGCTTCCGTGATATTCAAGCCCAACCAAGAAAAATTATTTCCAGTCCCACTTGGTCAGGATTGGAAGATGAGCATGTCTCCTACAATGCGGGTTATACTAATGTGCATGAATTGATTCCATGGCGTACGCTTTCAGGTCGTCAACAACTTTATCAAGATCACCCTTGGATGCGTGATTTTGGAGAAAGTTTATTAGTTTATCGTCCACCCGTTGATACGCATTCGGTACAACCGATGTTAAATAAAAAACCGAATGGACATCCAGAATTAGCGCTTAATTTTATAACCCCACACCAAAAATGGGGGATCCACTCAACTTATAGTGAAAATTTACGTATGTTGACCTTATCCCGTGGCGGGCCAGTGGTCTGGATCAGTGAGAATGATGCCAAAAAATTAAACATTGTAGATAATGATTGGATTGAGGCATTTAATACTCATGGCGCATTAACTGCACGTGCAATCGTCAGTCAACGTGTCCCCGATGGCATGACGATGATGTATCACGCACAAGAACGGTTAGTCAATATACCCGGATCTGAAATTACCGGCCAACGTGGTGGTATCCATAATTCCGTGACCCGTGTTTACCCTAAACCTACACATATGATTGGCGGATATGCCCATTTAGCCTACGGTTTCAACTATTACGGCACCGTCGGCTCTAACCGCGATGAATTTGTTATTGTGCGTAAAATGGCAACGATCGATTGGTTAGATGATGAAAATGGTCAATGACAGGAGAAGAAATAATGAAAATTCGTTCGCAAATCGGCATGGTGCTTAACTTAGATAAATGTATCGGTTGTCATACCTGCTCGGTCACCTGTAAAAATGTTTGGACCAATCGTGAAGGTGTCGAATATGCCTGGTTTAATAATGTTGAAAGTAAGCCAGGGGTAGGTTTTCCTGTTGAATGGGAAAACCAACAACGGTGGCAAGGTGGCTGGGTGCTCAACAAGAAACACCAACTTACCTTAAAAGCCGGCAATAAAATTGGCTTGTTGTCACGTATTTTTGCCAATCCTGATTTACCGGAAATAGATGATTACTATGAACCGTTCAATTACAATTATCAACATTTGCAATCCGCCCCAACGAGCAAAGCGCAACCGATTGCTCGTCCTTATTCCGCAATTACTGGATTACAGATTAAAAAAATTATTGCTGGACCAAACTGGGAAGATGATCTCGGCGGTGAATTTAGTGTAAGAAGTAAAGATTATAATTTTGCTACTATGCAAAAAGCCATGTATGGGCAATTTGAAAATACTTTTTTAGCCTACCTACCACGACTATGTGAGCACTGCCTAAATCCAGCTTGTGTTGCTTCTTGCCCAAGTGGCGCAATTTATAAACGTGAAGAAGATGGGATTGTGCTTATTGATCAGGATAAATGTCGTGGCTGGCGTATGTGCATATCGGGGTGTCCTTATAAGAAAATCTACTTTAACTGGAAAAGCGGTAAATCTGAAAAATGTATTTTCTGTTATCCACGTATTGAAAGTGGTCAACCAACACTCTGTGCTGAAACCTGTGTCGGTCGTATCCGTTATCTAGGGGTTATTCTCTATGATGCCGATAAGATTAAACAGATTGCGTCAACGGCCAATGAAACCGATCTCTATCAACAACACCTTTCGGTATTTCTTGATCCGAATGACCCAGAGGTCATTAAGCAAGCATTAGCAGAAGGTATTGCGCCAAGTGTGATTGAGGCAGCGCAACAATCACCTGTCTATAAAATGGCCATTGATTGGCAAGTTGCCTTACCGCTCCACCCTGAATATCGTACCTTACCGATGGTATGGTATGTGCCGCCGTTATCCCCGATCCAATCCGCTATCGGAGATAATCTATCTCATACCAATATATTGCCATCCATTGATGAACTGCGTATCCCGTTACAGTATTTAGCCAATTTACTGACAGCGGGTGACACTAAGCCAGTAGCTTTGGCCTTAAAACGAATGATAGCAATGCGACAATTTAAACGCAGTGAAACGGTGGATCAACAGCCAGATTATGCTGTGTTAAACGAGGTGGGTCTCACAGAACAACAAGTACAGCAAATGTACCGCTATATGGCTATTGCTAATTACGAGGATCGTTATGTGATTCCTAGCCATCACAGTGAATTGAATCAGCCCGCTTTTGCCGAACAAGGTGGTTGTGGTTTTAGCTTTGGTGCAGGTTGTCAAGGTAGCCATACAGGTTTCAATCTATTTAATACCAGACGCTCCGATCGTATTCATATTCGTAACGTGACGGATAAGCGAGATCAATAATGCAAAGTTTACGTGTCATCTCTTATTTATTGGATTACCCAGATGATGAGCTATGGGCAAATAAACAGCCCTTAATCAACGCGGTTAGCCAAAGCACCCTATTAACCGCTGAGCAGAAACATCAGCTCAACCAATTTATTGAGGGTTATTTAACTGGCGATTTACTGGATGTACAAGAAACGTATATTTATGCTTTTGATACCAGTCATAGCACATCACTGTTATTATTTGAACATATACACGGTGATTCGCGGGAACGTGGTCAAGCCATGGTGGATTTGCTAGCACACTATGAACAAGCAGGGTTAGCATTGACATCTAAACAGTTACCTGATTATTTGCCGCTATTTTTAGATTTTTTAGCGCTCCAATCACAAACAACCGCGCGGTTTTGGCTTGATCAAATCGCAGCAGTGCTACGATTATTGGCACTGCGTTTAGCTAAACAACAAAGTATTTATCACCTATTATTGGATCTGTTATATCAATTAAGCGGTCATCAGCTTGACGAAACATCACTACAACAGCAGGTAGCGCAAGAAAACATTGACCATTCTCCCCAAGCATTGGACAAAATTTGGCAGGAAGAACAAGTGCTATTTAATGCCGGTTCCGCTTGCGACAGTATCCTCTCCCCTTCAACGTTATCGCCAGCGCAAACACCAACGTATTATGTGGAAGTGGGCGAAGATAAAAGGAGCCAAGTATGAAGTTTATTCATTCATTCTTTTTTGATATTTATCCTTATTTGGTTTTTACTGTATTTCTTATCGGTAGTTTACTACGTTATGATTATGGACAATATAGTTGGCGTGCTAGCTCTAGCCAATTACTGTCCAAAAAAGGGATGAGGTGGGCCTCTAACTTATTTCATATTGGTATTATTGGTATTTTTTTCGGGCATTTGGTGGGGTTATTAACTCCGCACTGGGTCTATGCTCCGCTTATCTCCGCGCACCATAAACAACTTTTAGCAATGATTGCGGGGGGGATCTTTGGCATGATGGTACTGATTGGCGGCGGATTTTTAGCACATCGCCGTCTTGCTAATCCGCGAATTCGTGCCACGTCCTCCTATGCGGATATCCTAGTCATTTTGATTTTAGTGGTGCAAGTTTGCCTAGGATTGCTAACGATTGTTTCTTCGACCCACCACTTAGATGGCAGTATGATGCTGAAATTATCGCAATGGGCACAGCAGATCGTCACTTTTAATGGGCAAGCAGCGCAAAACCTAGTGGATGTTCCTTTGATTTTTAAATTACATATTATCTTAGGATTGACTATTTTTCTGATTTTTCCTTTTACTCGTCTAGTGCATATTTGGAGTATACCATTAACCTATTTAATAAGACGCTATCAAATTGTTAGAACGCGTTAATGCTTTATACGCTCTCTAGTCGTTGCGCGATGTATTAGTCACTCGCGCTACGACTACTTAATCCAATAACCATTACCTCGATATAGCATTCAAACGCCAGCTAAAATCGTAAATCGTCACTTGGTTAACCATCATGATTTTTATGACTAACAGCCATAATCTATCTTAGTCATCTATTTATTATCTTCCATTTTTACATCTAATTATTATAGATAAATCATATAGTTAAAAATAAGGCATAACGTTTTCATATATAACGATACCATGAGATAAATTAGTCATTAATGGGCGTTCGTTATGGTTATCTTTACACTGGAAAGATAATCTAAATTTACTATATAGTACTTTACTACTGTTAAATCTCTAGCTTATGATGGCTATATGATACTTTTAAATGCAACAATTTGTACTCCAACGTTAAAGTTAAAGTAACACTGATTTACGTCTTTCATTTAAGTTTTGTGTACACCTTATTCTGCATGATTAACCAAATGTAATTTCACTGTATCAATGGTAAATGGACTACCTCTATTTCCGCTTTATCGCATGTTATCAGGATGACTCGTTATGAAACAATTAGATAAAAACAAAATTCTTTGGCTTATGGCTATCATCATTATGGTTATTATCGCTATTTTTGTTTGGAAAAAGTTTACCCATCGTGGTTTTGGCGATAATTTTATCAGTGGTAATGGTCGTATCGAAGCGACAGAAATGAATATCTCAACCAAACTCGCTGGCCGAATTGAGCAAATTAATGCGCGTGAGGGCGATTTTGTACAAGCAGGACAACCACTGGTTATTATGCAAACCGACACATTAAGGGCAAAATTAAGTCAAGCCCAAGCCCAACATCAACAAGCACAAAGCAATGAAGCCAATGCTAAATCGCAAGTTGCGCTAAAAATAAGTGATAAAGTCGCGGCAGAAGCGCTAGTAAAACAGCGTGAAAGTGATTTAAATCTAGCATTAAAATCGTTTGCACGTACCTCACAATTAGCCAGAAAAGGAGCCATTTCTATTCAGCAATTGGATGATGATTCAGCCAAAGTAGCCAGTGCTCGTGCTGCGGTGGTTTCGGCCAAAGCACAAGTTGATGCGGCACAATCTGCCGTAGAAGCAGCGCAAGCAAGTGTACAAAGTGCAGCTTCAGCCATAGATGTCGCCTTAGCTAATATTCGAGAAATTCAAACTGATATTGATGATAGTACGTTAACGGCACCGGTAAGTGGACGTATTCAATATCGCATTGCCGAAACAGGCGAAGTTTTAGGGGCTGGTGGTAAAGCGTTAAGTTTAATTAATTTAAATGATGTCTATTTGACATTCTTTCTTCCTGAAACCGTCGCGGGTCGCGTGGCGATTGGCGATGAAGTGAGACTGTCGCTCGACGCTATCCCGAATAAAACTATTCCGGCCAACGTCTCGTTTGTCTCTAGCGTCGCACAGTTTACGCCTAAGACGGTAGAAACCAAGGATGAAAGACAGAAATTAATGTTTCGGGTTAAAGCACAAATTAGCCCTATACTCTTAAATTGTTATCTTACTCAAGTAAAAACCGGTTTACCTGGCGTGGCTTGGGTTAAGCTAGATGCGGCAGCACCATGGCCAACGCCATTATCTGATCTTGTTGAGTGTCCCAAAAAGTAATGGAGATCGGATATGCCACAAACCATTAGTGCGCCTCAAATAGAGTTATCATCGGTAGATAATCAACCGTATGTTGTAAAAGTAAAACATGTCTCACTTCATTATAATAAAACATCTGCGCTAGATAACATTAGCTTAAATTTGCCAGCACAATCTATGGTTGGACTTATTGGCCCAGATGGCGTGGGAAAATCCAGCTTATTATCACTAATCGCTGGCGCACATGCAATGCAATCGGGCTGCATAGAAGTACTTGATGGTAATATAGCGGATAAAATACATCGCACAAGAATTTGTTCGCGAATCGCTTATATGCCTCAAGGATTGGGGAAAAATCTTTATCCAACGCTATCGGTTGAAGAAAATTTGCAATTCTTTGCACGACTGTTTGGTCATAATGCTGCTGAGCGCCGCCGCCGAATTGATGAATTAACGAAAAGTACGGGTTTATATCCGTTTTTATCGCGCCCTGCTGGACGTTTATCTGGAGGTATGAAGCAGAAAGTCAGTTTGTGTTCAGCATTAATCCATGATCCCGATTTATTAATTTTGGATGAACCAACGACGGGGGTTGACCCGTTATCACGCAACCAATTTTGGGCATTGATACAAAAGATCCGCCAATCGCGTCCACAAATGAGTGTGATCGTCGCCACCGCTTATATGGACGAAGCCCAAAATTTTGATTTTTTAGTGGCTATGTATAACGGCAAAGTGTTAAAAACGGGGTCGCCAACCGAAATATTACAGCAAACCAACACTAACAATTTAGATGCAGCATTTATTCAATTAATGCCGGATGATGCCAAAACCGATTATAAACCGGTTGAAATTCCACCATTACAGATTACACCACAAACTAAAATATGTATTCAAGCCAAAGGCTTAACTAAACGATTTGGCGATTTCATCGCGGTAGATCACGTTAATTTTACGATTAGGGAAGGGGAAATCTTTGGCTTTTTAGGTTCAAATGGTTGTGGTAAATCGACCACCATGAAAATGCTAACGGGACTCCTGCTTATCAGTGAAGGTCAAGCTTGGTTGTTTGACAAGCCTGTTGATGCTAATGATATGAATATTCGTCGTCATTTAGGGTATATGTCGCAAGCGTTCTCACTATATAGTGAATTAACTGTCATCCAAAATTTACGATTACATGGTCGTCTATTTGGGCTAGCTGAAACCGATCTGCCTGCACGAATAGATGCGTTATTAAAACGTTTTAATCTACAACATGTTATTAATAGTTTACCTGATAATTTACCACTGGGGGTAAAACAGCGGTTATCGCTAGCCGTAGCCGTTGTTCATCAACCCCAAATTTTAATTTTAGACGAGCCAACATCTGGGGTTGATCCTATCGCCCGCGATGAATTTTGGCGGCTAATTATTGAATTAGCTCGTCAAGATAAAGTGACCGTATTTATCACGACGCATTTTATGAATGAAGCTATGCGCTGCGATCGTATTTCCTTAATGCATGCTGGCAAAGTGTTAATTACCGATACCCCGCAACATATTATTGATTCAAAACAGCAATCATCATTAGATCAAGCCTTTATTGATTATCTTATCGATGCGGGAGCAGGCGATACGCACCAATCGACCACACCTGCGCCAGAAATAGTTACATCAACGTCAACAATAAAATCAACAGCGGAATCATCTGCCCGCATGCCACCCAAATTTAGTGTAATGCGTATGATAGGGTGCGTATGGCGAGAAACACTGGAATTATCACGTGATCCACTAAGAGCAGTATTAGCATTACTTGGCTCCGCTATTTTAATGCTCATTATCGGTTATGGTATTACCATGGACGTAGAAGGGTTAAAATTTGCCGTATTGGATCGGGATAAATCGCTATTAAGTCAAAACTACACGCTTAATTTATCTGGATCGGCTAATTATTTTATTGAACAAGCACCATTAACTAACTACCAAGAGATGGATTTACGTATGCGTCGCGGTGATATTGCCTTAGCGATCGAAATCCCCCCCAATTTTGGGCGTGATGTCGCGCGTGGTGATGCCGTAAATATTGCTATTTGGTTAGATGGCGCTATGCCTTTACGCGCCGACACAATTAAAGGTTACGTGCAAGGAATGCATTTAGCGTGGTTAACTGAACAAGCTAAAGCAAAGCTAGGTGTTAATGGCAGTGGTTTAGCTAATATTGAGACCCGTTATCGCTACAATCCAGATGTAAAAAGTTTACCGGCGATGGTCCCTGCGGTAATGCCAATTCTGCTATTGATGATACCTGCTATGTTAGCTGCTTTATCCGTCGTTCGTGAAAAAGAGATGGGTTCGATTATTAATCTCTATGTGACCCCTGTATCGCGAGCAGAATTTCTGTTAGGGAAACAAATTCCTTATATTTGTTTATCTATGACCAGCTTTTTTATCATGTTACTTATTACATTTACTATTTTTAAAGTTCCCATCAAAGGAAGTTTCCTGACGCTATGTCTTGCCGCATTTAGTTACTGTATTATTGCTACTGGTATGGGCTTATTAGCCTCAACAGTGACTCGCAGTCAAATTGCGGTGATATTTTTAACCTGTGTGGGCACGCTTGTTCCTGCGATTCAATTTTGCGGTTTGATTAATCCAGTTACCGCATTAGAGGGAATGGGGCATTATATTGGTCAAATCTACCCAACGACGCATATGTTAATTATTTCTCGTGGTGTATTTAATAAAGCGCTCAATTATACCGATCTTCATGCATCCCTATTGGCACTCCTTATTACCATCCCAATTATTTTAGGTACCAGTATCTGGTTGTTAAAAAAACAAGAGAGGTAATAGCAATGATACAAGCTATGGTGAATATTTATCGATTAGGTATTAAAGAGCTATGGGGTATAATACGTGATCCCATCATGTTATTTTTAATTGCTTATTGCTTTACCTGTGATATTTATATCGCAGCCACAGCGCTATCTGATACCCTTAATCGTGCAACCATTGCCATCGTAGATGAAGATGATTCGCCTTTATCGCGACAAATTAGTGATGCATTTTATCCGCCTATGTTTGCCCCGCCAGTCAAACTTTATTCAATGGATGATGTGGATGCGGGGATGGATACCGATAAATATACCTTTTCATTAAATATTCCACCTAATTTTCAACAGGATATTTTGAATAATAATCAGCCACAAATACAGTTAAATATAGACGCCACACGGATGGGACAAGCCTTTGTTGGCAATGGTTATATTACACAAATGATCACCGATGAGGTAAATCGCTATATACAACGCCATAGTGAACCACAAGTGTTACCAGTCAATGTTGTAGTACGTGCGGCATTTAATCCTAATTTAACCCGTTCTTGGTTTGGTTCAGTAATGGAAATCATTAATATGGTGACCACCTTATCGATTATCTTAACGGGTGCCGCACTAATGCGAGAGAGAGAACATGGCACTATCGATCATCTATTAGCAATGCCAGTTAGCCCACTACAGATCATGTTATCTAAGATTTGGTCAATGGGATTAGTTGTCTTATTTTCTACTTGGATAGCATTAATCGTTGTTGTTCAAGGATGGCTTAAAGTTCCTATTGCCGGCTCAATTTGGTTATTCTTAATAGGTGCTTGCTTACACCTTTTTGTCACCACCTCGCTGGGTATCTTTATGGCGACCCTTACCCGTTCAACCTCACAATTTGCCATTTTATTAATATTAATTCTACTTCCATTGCAGTTACTATCGGGAGGTTCAACGCCACGTGAAAGTATGCCAGAAGTAGTACAAACCATTATGCTAGCCGCACCGACCACCCATTTTGTCGAATTAGGCCAAGCTATTTTATATCGTGGTGCTGGTTTAGAGACAGTATGGAAATCGTATGCTTGGCTAACGGCGATTGGTGCGGTGTTCTTTACCTTTTCTTTATTTCGGTTTCGTAAAGCATTGGTCAATATGGGATCGTAGCTGTGGTTATATTGCTGACCAGAAAAAAGTGTCATTGACCTGTTATTATCGGTTTTAGACTGGTTAATCTGTGCTGATGAGTCGTTACTGACATTCTATTATTTAGTGATGATGACTTGCTACGATATCTTGTTTAAAACGTATCGGTGAGCAGAGTTAAATAGCGGGTCTCACTTCCCCAATCGTTGATTAATCGGTTAATTAGCAAAATAACATAAGAGCTATCCTTTAACTTTCCCTTACTATGCAGATAGGGCATTCTAAATATCATTGGTTTTATCAATAAAAAACCAATGATATTTTGGTAACCTGTTATTTCTGGTCTTTCTTCGCTATGTATCTGCTGATCACATTGGCGTATAGATATTCATTCAATGATAATAAAATTGATCGGTTTTAATAAATATTATTAGAAAGTTAAAATAGTTGATATAATCGTAACTTTGTATGTTTCTAGCGTTTATTAATGTGAACGTCTATGTGGTTAAAATAAGTATGATTGCTCAATAACCTAGTAATTTAGTCAACTAAATACTTGACTAAATAAGAGGGTTATATACAATAAATTCAAATAATAAAAAAAGTGGAGCAAGTACATGAAATTAACATCAAAAGGGCGTTATGCGGTGACGGCAATGCTCGATGTTGCTTTGAACTCTAAAAGGGGTCCCGTCTCTTTAGCTGAAATTTCCGAGAGACAAGAGATTTCACTCTCTTACTTAGAGCAACTATTTTCCCGTTTGCGTAAACATGGTTTAGTTGCCAGTGTTAGAGGGCCAGGTGGTGGTTATGTTCTGAATAAACGTATGGATGAAATCGCTATTAGTTCCATTATCAAAGCTGTTGATGAATCAGTAGATGCAACAAAATGTAATGGAGAAGGGTGTTGTCAAGGTGGCGTTCGCTGTTTAACGCACTCACTTTGGAATGATTTAAGTCAACGTATTGATAGTTTTCTAACGAGTATTACATTAAATGAGCTAGTCAGTAATAAAGAGGTACAAGAAGTTGCTGATCGTCAACAAGCTAATTTCAATCGGATAATCTTAAACTAAACCGCTCGAACATCAGTTAATCGTTAATTAACAAAAATAACCAATACAATAAGACAAGACACATTGGAGTCATAAATGAAATTACCCATTTATATGGACTATGCGGCAACCACACCGGTTGATCCGAACGTTGCCGAAAAAATGATGCAATATTTAACTATTGACGGCACATTTGGCAATCCAGCCTCACGTTCACATCGTTTTGGTTGGCAAGCTGAAGAAGCGGTAGATATTGCACGTAACCAAATTGCCGAGCTTATTGGCGCTGATTCGCGTGAAATCGTCTTTACTTCGGGTGCAACAGAAGCGGATAATTTAGCCATTAAAGGGGCGGCTCACTTTTATCAGTCAAAAGGTAAACATATCATTACCTGTAAGACTGAGCATAAAGCGGTGCTTGATACCTGTCGTCAATTAGAACGTGAAGGCTACGAAGTGACTTACTTAGCACCGAAAGCGGATGGCTTAATTGACTTAACTGAATTTAAAGCGGCTTTACGCGATGATACCTGCGTCGTTTCGATCATGCATGTCAATAATGAGATTGGCGTAATACAAGATATCGAGACCATTGGCCAGCTCTGTCGCGATCGTGGGATTATTTTCCACGTGGATGCGACCCAAAGCGTGGGTAAATTACCGATTGATGTGAGCCAATTAAACGTAGATTTGATGTCGTTCTCAAGCCATAAACTTTATGGACCTAAAGGGATTGGTGGTTTATATGTCCGTCGCAAACCGCGTGTACGTATTGAAGCCCAAATGCATGGCGGCGGTCATGAAAGAGGTATGCGCTCAGGGACATTGCCTGTCCACCAAATTGTTGGTATGGGTGAAGCCTACCGTTTAGCTAAAGAAAATATGACGGACGAAATGGCGCGTTTACACGCTTTAAAAATGCGCCTATGGGATGGAATCAAAGATATTGAGGAAGTCTATTTAAACGGATCTTTAGAGCATAGTGTCGCCAACATTCTTAATGTTAGCTTTGCTTATGTTGAGGGTGAATCATTAATGATGGCATTAAAAGATTTAGCCGTATCTTCTGGTTCAGCCTGTACATCGGCGAGTCTTGAGCCTTCTTATGTATTAAGAGCCTTAGGCCTCAATGATGAATTAGCACATAGCTCAATTCGTTTTTCTATTGGTCGCTTTACCACTGAAGAAGAGATCGACTATGTGATCAAATTGGTCCATGACTCAATTGGACGATTACGTGAACTGTCTCCACTTTGGGAGATGTTTAAAGATGGAATCGATTTAAGTCAGATCCAATGGTCTAACCATTAATCCATAAACAAGAAAGGAGTAAATTATGGCATATAATGATAAAGTCATCGATCATTATGAGAACCCGCGTAACGTAGGTGCATTTGATACTAAAGATACCAATGTTGGTAGTGGTATGGTAGGTGCTCCCGCTTGTGGCGATGTAATGCGCCTACAAATTAAAGTAAATGATGAAGGGATCATTGAAGATGCCAAATTTAAAACGTATGGCTGCGGATCGGCGATTGCTTCAAGTTCATTAGTTACTGAGTGGGTTAAAGGTAAAACGCTTGAACAAGCGCAAGCGATTAAAAATACTGATATTGCTGAAGAGTTAGCGCTTCCACCAGTAAAAATTCACTGCTCTATTTTAGCCGAAGATGCCATTAAAGCGGCAATTGACGATTATAAAAGTAAAAATAATAAAGCATAAAATCAGTGGAGAAATAAATGGCGATTACTTTAACTGACAGCGCAGCGAAACGAGTCGATGCTTTTTTAACCAACCGTGGAAAAGGTATCGGCTTACGTTTAGGTGTCAAAACATCGGGTTGTTCGGGCATGGCATATGTATTAGAATTTGCCGATCAGCTTGAAGCAGACGATCACGTTTTTGAAGATAAAGGGGTTAAAATCATCGTTGACCCTAAAAGTCTCGTTTATATTGATGGGACGGAGTTAGATTTTATCAAAGAAGGGTTAAATGAAGGATTTAAATTCAATAATCCGAATATCAGCAGTGAATGTGGTTGCGGCGAAAGCTTCAATGTATAATCTTTAAGGATAAAAAGCAGGTGCGTTGTGAATCAGTTTGATAACTATTTTAATCTATTTTCATTGCCAGTTGAGCTACCTATTGATAAAAATACTCTTAACCGGCACTATCAACAGTTGCAGCGCCAATATCATCCTGATAATTTTGCGACAGAAAATGAAACAAAAAGGCTGGCAATGCTACAGTATTCAGCAGAGATTAATCAGGGTTATCAAATATTGAAAGATCCTATTCGCAGTGCTGAATATTTCCTTTCTTTACAAGGTGTAGCTAGCGATGCAGAACAAACCATTATTCATCATCATGACTTTCTCATGCAGCAATTTTTGTTACGTGAGCAACTCGAGCAAATTGAGATGTTGACCGATAACGTTGTTCAGCAACAAGCATTAAGTGATTTTTCTCAAACCATTGACCAATTATGGCAACAAAATCAACAACAATTATTGTCTTCTATCCAGCAATCTGATTGGTCTGTCGCCACAGCACAAATTAATCAATTACGTTATTTGCATAAATTACAACAAGATATCGAAAGTCTGGAAGATAAATTATTTGATCTCTGATACTTTCATGCTTTTAAGTAAGAGAAAATTGAATCCATGGCATTATTACAAATTAGCGAACCTGGCCAATATCAAGCACCTCATCAGCACCGTTTAGCGGCAGGTATTGATCTTGGTACAACCAATTCCTTAGTGGCAACCGTAAGAAGCGGACAAGCAGATACCTTACCAGATAAAAAAGGGCGACATCTATTACCATCGATTGTACATTACGGTATTGATGATGAGGAACAACCTGTGATTACCGTAGGTTATTTAGCTCGTGATCTCGCTACGCGTGATCCATTTAATACTGTCAGTTCAGTGAAACGGTTAATGGGGCGTTCCGTTGCTGACATCGATGATACGCAATTTGCCTATACCATAAAGGCAAGTGACAATAATGTGCCACTTCTAACGCTACCGAATGCACAAGTCAACCCGATTCAAATTTCTGCTGATATATTACGTGCATTAGCAGAGCGCAGTAGTGAAGCATTGGGTGGTGAATTAGCTGGGGTGGTCATTACTGTTCCAGCCTATTTTGATGATGCACAACGCCAAGCAACAAAAGATGCAGCTAAATTAGCGGGTTTACATGTATTACGTTTATTAAATGAACCTACGGCAGCAGCTATTGCCTATGGACTGGATTCGGGGCAAGAAGGGATTATTGCCGTTTATGATTTAGGTGGTGGCACCTTTGATATTTCTATTTTACGTTTAAGCCGCGGAGTATTTGAAGTATTAGCAACAGGTGGAGATTCAGCACTAGGTGGGGATGATATCGATCAATTGTTGGCAAAATGGATTAGAACAGAGGCAGGCTTAGTTGATGATAGCGATCCCTATTTACGCCAGCAAATTATCGAGTTAGCCACAAAAACTAAAATAGCGCTTTCTACCCAATCTAGCGTGACATTGCAGTTACAACAATGGCAAGGTGAATTAACGCGTGAACAATTTAATCAATTGATTACCCCATTAATTCAACGCACTTTACGCGTTTGTCGACGTGCGCTAAAAGACGCCAAAATTACCGCTGATGACATTGTCGATGTGGTCATGGTAGGGGGGTCAACACGAATTCCTATGGTTCAACAACAAGTAGGGGATTTTTTTGGTAAAACGCCTTTATCGACTATCGATCCCGATCGCGTCGTGGCCATCGGCGCCGCAATACAAGCCGATATTTTAGTGGGTAATAAACCTGATAGCGATATGTTACTACTTGATGTCATCCCATTATCTCTAGGTTTAGAGACCATGGGTGGCTTAGTGGAAAAAATTATTCCACGTAATAGCACGATCCCTTGTGCCCGTGCCCAAGAATTTACGACCTTTAAAGATGGTCAGACGGCGATGATGATTCATGTATTGCAAGGTGAACGTGAAACCGTGGACGATTGCCGCTCTTTAGCTAAATTTACATTACGCGATATTCCGGCAATGCCCGCTGGTGGTGCGCATATTCGTGTCACCTTTCAAGTGGATGCGGATGGTTTGTTAAATGTCACCGCGCTTGAAAAAGCAACGGGCAAGCAGGCAGAAATTCAAGTTAAACCTTCATATGGATTAACCGAAAATGAAATTGCGTCTATGCTAAAAGATTCGCTAAATCATGCTGAGCAAGATAAACAGGTGCGTAAATTGGCTGAACAGCGTGTTGAAGCAGCGCGCGTCTTAGAAAGTCTCTATAGTGCCTTGGACAAGGATAAAGCATTATTGTCTGATACTGAGTTAGCGCAGATTCAGCATGTCGCTCAAACATTGACAGAAGCGACGACGCAAGATGATGCCCAATTAATCGCAGACCACATTAAACAATTAGATAGAGTCACGCAAGATTTTGCGGCACGGCGCATGGATAACAGCGTAAAACAAGCCTTAACCGGTCATACGCTAGATGAAATTGCCCCGCATTAAATAGTGAAAACCAATGGAATATGTATTATGCCTAAAATAACTTTTTTACCTAATTCAGATCTCTGCCCAGAGGGAATAACCGTTGAAGCAGAGACAGGGGAAACCATTTTAGATGTTGCATTGCGCAATAATATTGAAATTGATCACGCCTGTGAGATGTCCTGTGCCTGTTCAACATGTCATTGTATAGTACGAGAAGGATTTAATTCACTTGCGCCCAGTGATGAGCAAGAAGATGATATGTTAGATAAAGCCTGGGGGGTAGAACCCCATAGCCGACTTAGTTGCCAAGCTCAGATTGCAGATCAAGATTTAGTTGTTGAAGTACCTCGTTATACATTAAATCATGCTAAAGAAGAGCATTAATTCGCTAATAGTCTTAATGAACGTGCAAACAATATGGCTTATATAATAAGAGTCTATTCTTTAAACCCGATATAAGCCAATTAATAAGTTATGACCAATCATTGTTATAATTAGCTGAGTAAATAAAATAGGTATTGAAAAGGCGGTTTTAGAAGGAATAAAAAAGAGTATGTGGTTAGAAATGCATAATGACATCTTGCTGATGTAATTGATGACGCCATGCTAAATCACCTAATAATTTTACATCCATCACCCTATCCGTGATTTGTCTACAAATGATATCCTTTTCCCGCGCATAACACTGCTCAATCTCATATAGATCCAATACACCAAACGTGGCAATATAATTACGCATTAAAATACGTTCAGGTTGTTGTTGTTTTAATAGATGAAAAACCCCATCCCCCATAAAAAATAGTGAAATTTGATTATAAGCAGATAGTGCTAATGCGGCATCTAACGCTTCACGCCCCTTTGCATTACCGTGCGGTGCCTGAGAAATAATAATCGCTACTTTTTTCATAATCAACGCTCGCTAAAAGGTGATAACGCGATCGCTGACCGCGATGGCTTCGCTTAATGCAGTTAAGCCATTGGCTTGAAATCCATCCGCGATATTATTGCCTTTTTCATCTTGAATGATACCGCGACGTAAACCCGCTGAAGTGCAAATCACCAATGAAATATCGAAGTTATGCGCAAGCTGCAACCAAGCAGATCGTAAGTCAAATTCATCATTAGCTGGGCAGGTAAAAAGATTTGCATTTGTCACCCCATCAGCATAAAAAAAGATCTGTTTAATCGCGTGTTTGGTGGTCACTAATTCACTGGCGAATTGATAAGCTAAATAAGATTGTTGGGTGCCATATACTGGCCCCATAACAATGAGAGTATAATTCAATGACACATTGGTAGATACTTGCATTATTAAATTATACCCTTAACATGATTATTGATCAGAGACTGGCGTAGCGGAATCTGTCGCCTCATCTTGAGTCGATAGAGACTCATTTTTTTCAATGCTAATTAATTTAACATCAAATACTAAGGTTGATTGCGCAGGAATACCGACCCCTTCTTCACCATTAGATGGAATGCTTTGTTTACCATACGCTAACTCTGGTGGGACAACCAATTGAATTTCGCCACCTTCACCAATTAATTGTAAACCTTCACCCCAACCTTTAATCACAAATGCCAGTGGGAATGTTGCTGGTTCATTACGGCTATAAGAGCTATCAAATTCACGTCCATCAACTAATTTACCCGAATAGTTTACAACAACAGTGCTATCAATAGTTGGATGATTATCTGAACCAGGATTAATCACTTTATATAATAAGCCTGATTCCGTTTTATGTACGCCCTCTTGTGCTGCAAATTCTGCACGGAATTTATCACCGCTCGCGATACTTTCATTCGACTCTTTTTCTAGACGTTCACTTTCTTCTTTCTGAATTCGCTCACCTAGTGCTTTCAAAATAGTATCAATTTCGCTGGTCGCTAAAGCACTATGACCCGCATAAGTCTCATTGAATCCTTTAAGTAAATATTCAGTATCTACATCAATTTTTTGACTATCTAAACTATGTTTCATATAAGTTGAGAATGATGAGCCTACCGCATAGGCTTCTTTCTGAGCTGTTGTGGTGATAACAGTATTACTATTATTATTAGATGCCGATTCTGTCTTAGTTTTTTCGTCGCATCCTGTTAAGGCTAAAATGATTGCTCCGCCAATAAGCGAAATTCTCATTAATGATTTCATCGTTACGCTCCAATAATCAAAGAAATGCTAAAAATTAATTAAATTTATCTTCTTTTACCAAAATAGAGTGGTCATTATATACTTATTTAAAGTATAATTGCACGTTAATATCCAATAAACTATCGCTTTAAATAACAGGTCTGCATAATCAAGTAACATTGCCTATCTATTTAAAATTATATCGTCTTGTCACTATTCATTATTTTTAATCCCCTATTAGTTTTAGCGCTATTACGTATTTCTTCACTGTAAAACATACGTTATAATAGAATCTAAACAAACTCTATAAGGATGGTTATTTTGACTACTGAACTTAATGCACTTGATATTGAAGAGATTATTCGCTTATTACCTCATCGTTATCCATTTTTAATGGTTGATCGCGTATTAAGTTATGAGAAAGGTAAATCATTACGTGCAATAAAAAATGTATCGGTTAATGAGCCTTTCTTTCAGGGCCACTTCCCAAACAAACCCATCTTTCCTGGCGTATTAATCCTTGAGGCAATGGCGCAAGCGACAGGTATTTTAGCATTTAAAAGCATTGAAGAATTGACCCCTGGGCAACTTTATTATTTTGCCTCGATTGACAATGCACGTTTTAAACGTCCCGTCGTTCCTGGTGATCAAATTGTACTTGATGTTGATTACATTAAAGAAAGACGTGGTATCGCTCTGTTTCACGGGGTAGCCACGGTTGACGGTAAATTGGTTTGTGAAGCCGACATGATGTGTGCGCGTAAATAAAACGATCTTCATAATAAGGAAATTAACATGGCGATAGATAAAACGGCAATTATTCACTCCAGCTCAATTATTGAGGATGGGGCTATCATAAAAGCTAATGTAAAAATAGGTCCGTTTTGCCATATTGGTGCAGATGTTGAAATAGGTGAAGGTACTGTACTTAATTCTCATGTCGTCATTAATGGCGTAACAAAAATTGGTAAAGAAAATCATATTTTCCAATTTGTGACTATCGGCGAAATTAATCAGGACCTTAAATATAATAACGAACCAACCCGTACAGAAATTGGCGATCGTAATCATATTCGAGAAAGTGTGACTATCCACCGCGGCACAGTACAAGGTGGCGGCTTAACTAAAATTGGTAGTGATAATTTATTTATGGTCAATGCCCATATTGCGCATGATTGTATCATTGGTGATCACTGTATTTTAGCTAATAATGCCACATTGGGTGGACATGTCACTATCGATGATTACGCGATTATCGGTGGTATGACTGCAGTTCATCAATTCTGTAACATTGGCGCACATGCGATGGTTGGCGGTTGTTCTGGTGTAGCCCAAGACGTTCCCCCTTATGTGATTGCCCAAGGCAATCATGCGACGCCATTTGGACTCAATATTGAGGGATTAAAGCGACGTGGTTTTAGTAAAGAATCCATGCAAGCGATTCGCAAGGCATACAAATTCCTTTATCGCAGTCAATTGAGCTTTGATGAAGCACGAACGCAAATTATCGAATTGGCGAAACAACACGTAGAACTGAATCGATTTGTCAAACTCTTTGAACACTCTACTCGTGGCATTATTCGTTAAGTATGTCTACACCAATCATAAATAGTGATAAGTCATCGTTAACTATTGCTCTTGTCGCCGGAGAAACCTCTGGCGATATCTTGGGCGCAGGATTAATACAGGCGCTCAAACAACGTTATCCACATATCCATTTCCATTTTGTTGGTATTGCTGGGCCGAGAATGCAGCGTGAAGGATGCCAAGCTTTTTATGAGATGGAAGAACTCTCTGTGATGGGCATTGTGGAAGTATTAGGTAAACTGCGCCGTATTTTAGCCATCCGTAAAGCGATAACGAAAAAGCTAATTGCGTTACAGCCTGATATTTTTATTGGTATTGATGCCCCTGATTTTAACTTAACACTTGAAGGTAAACTTAAAAAAGCGGGGATAAAAACCGTTCATTATGTCAGTCCTTCGGTTTGGGCCTGGAAACAGAAACGCGTATTTAAGATTAAGAAAAACACTGATTTAATACTGGCTTTTTTACCATTTGAAAAAGCTTTTTATGATAAATATGATGTTCCTTGCCGTTTTATTGGACATAAAATGGCTGACGATATTGCGCTTAAACCAGATCATCTGGCAGCGCGGACAAGATTAGGTATACCGTCAGAGGCTCAGTGTCTAGCATTGCTACCAGGAAGTCGTCATGCTGAAGTGACGTTATTAAGTGAACCTTTTCTACGCGCCGCACAACGTTTACGACACCATTATCCTAATTTGCATATTATTGTACCCTTAGCGAATCAAAAACGCCGCCAAGAATTTGAAGCGATTAAACAGCAGATTGCCCCTGATTTGCAATTAACACTGTTAGATGGTCAAGCGCGTGAGGCGCTTATAGCGAGTGATGTTGCATTACTGGCATCTGGCACTGTTGCTTTAGAAGCGATGTTATGTAAGTGTCCTATGGTTGTTGCCTATAAAATGAAACCCTTTACTTTTTGGTTAGCGCAAAAGTTGGTGAAAACCCCTTATATCGCTTTACCCAATATTTTAGCTGGAAAAGCAATTGTCCCTGAACTATTACAAGATGAGTGTAATCCAGATACGATTGTCAAGTTTCTTTTACCTCTTTTGAAACAAGATAACCAAGCACTTAAACAGCAATTTCTGACCTTACATCAACAAATCCAGTGCCATGCCGATCAACAAGCAGCAGACGCTGTATTGCAATTGATACAACAATAAAAAATAAGTATTATGACAAAGCAACTCATTGATTCTTTTACCTATCCACAAGCAAACTATATTGCTGGCGTTGATGAGGTCGGACGAGGTCCATTATGTGGCGATGTCGTGACGGCAGCGGTAATACTGGATCCAAGCAAACCAATCAGTGGTTTGAACGATTCTAAAAAATTGACAGAAAAAAGACGTAATCAACTGTTTGAGGTAATTAAAAACAATGCATTAAGCTGGTCGATTGGCAGAGCGAGTGTCGAAGAAATTGATCGTTTAAATATATTGCATGCAACCATGCTTGCCATGCAACGAGCGGTGAAAGGTTTATCCATTCAACCTGACTTTGTATTAGTTGATGGTAATCGATGTCCAGATTTTGGTGTTGCTAGTCAGGCCGTAGTAAAAGGTGATAGTTTAGTTGCTGAAATCAGTGCCGCCTCGATTTTAGCTAAAGTTACCAGAGATAGAGAGATGGAAGAATTAGACAAACGTTACCCTCAATATGGTCTGGCAAAACATAAAGGTTATCCAACAAAACAACATCTTGAAGCCATACAGCAATACGGTATTAATCAGTATTACCGGACTAGCTTTGCCCCGATTAAAGCCATATTAAATAAGCATAAAAATAGTATTTAGTGGATAAGCGCACTATACTATAGTTGGTTCTTTTGCCTATTTTTATTCATACCCGCAGCTATTACTCAATGATAACATAATTTATATATGGGATAGTAAGTGAAGATTTAAATCAAAATGGCGTTTAACTTAATCATAGACTAAATTGGATTGACGGATTAAACCTTATAGTCACCTGTTCATGATTCTTTCAATGCCATACTATACTTTATTGGTTATGCCTAAATTAAATGGATCGAATACTAAATAATTAGTTATATCAAACTATGATGCGACGATTAATCGTAAATATTTCTAGGCATAGTATTTTAGATATTATTGATATTGCCCCCTACTAAAGCAATAATTTTATTAGAATAAAAATATCTTTGCTTCTATACTCGCCCTATTTTTGATGATTTTTGTCTAAATAACTGCATGATTTGTACAATTATTCGATTAGTATAATGCTTTAGTCATCCCAATAAAAAAGCGAACATAAAAATAAGAATTCGTTAAATGTTAATGTTAGTACCATTATCTATTAATCATAAGCACTGGATAAAATTTAATAAAATGGCATATTAAAATATTTATTCAAACGATAATGAGTTACGTTATAATATCACTACTATCATTTTTTAATTTCAAAGGTATCTATTATGATCAAAGAAACTGTTATAGTAAAAAATAAGACTGGTATTCATGCTCGCCCTGCTGGTGTAATCGTTAAAACTGCTGGCAAATATCAATCAAATATTGAATTAGTTTATGAAGGGAAAACCTTAAAAGCAAAAGGTATTATGGGTCTGTTAAGTGCGGGAATCAAAGGTGGCTCACAAGTCGACATTATCTGTGATGGTCCAGACGAAAACGATGCAATGAATGAATTAAAAGCCCTTTTTAACAGTGGTTTTGGTGAAGAAGAATAGTATTCTATACAGCAAGGCGAAAATTAGCATTGTATTTTGTATTAAACCTGTACTTTAATACAGGTTTAATACATTTTTTTATACAATTTTATCATTAAAATATTTACTATTGTCATTCCCCTATACTTATTGCTTACTTTTCTCAATTTTTTACTCATAATTTATTGATTTATCATCTTTTATTTTTAGCTAAATATAAATAAAATTTCAATATAAACAATATATTATTGTCAATAATATCTATTGGCATGTACTTTTTTACCACTTTAAAACTGTACTTTAGTTTATATCTAAATAAATTATTTAAAAAAATAATCAAAATACCATTGAAACGTTCGCTTAACAAGCAAAAATAGCTTACCATTTATACCGATATTTACAATAACTGTACTATAGTGTAGTGTCGACTTTAAATACAAAATTAAGTTAAACTATATGACGCAAGGTTTAAGTAGGTTAAATGATAATTTTATTCCTTACCATTAAATAACGAATTTACAGATAACTTACAGGTTATAACGTAGTATGAGATTATCGTTTTTAGCATAGCTAACACAACTAAGACGTTGGCGAAACAACATAATTGGATAGGATAAAGTTATACTAACGTATAGTAATCATTCAATAATAAGAGATGTCCAAATAAACATCTTCATTCAACATAACGAAAAGTGAATTCAATTTTTATACATGAAAAACGTATTAGTCGTTCGGGTAATAATAGGTTTATAAATTAAACAACAATAAGGTTAATTATTTTTATGTCTACTTTAAAATTTAAATTCTACAATTATACAGACATCCCTCAATCCATAAAAAATGAATTTTATAAATTACGTAAGGAAGTATTTAAAGATCGTCTTGATTGGCAAGTTGAAGTCAAAAATGGGCAAGAGGTCGATGTTTATGATAATGATAATGCGACTTATCTGCTCTGTTTTTATCATGATATCTTAATTGCAGGCGTTCGTTTTATTCCAACCCTTTTTCCTTACATGGCACAAGGGCCTTTTGATCGTTTTTTTTCTAAGCCATTCCCTGTCGAAAATGATATTGTTGAGGCTAGCCGATTCTTTATACATAAAAATAGAATCATTGAATTAGAATTAAATCAGCAACCATTGACCGCTTTGTTATTACTTTATATGCATGAATATGCTAAAAAACTTAATTATACATCCATTGTCACGATAGTTAGTAAACCGATGTCGAGAATAGTTAGAAACAATGGTTGGCATTATACTTTTTTAGATAGTGGTTATGTAAACCCAAATGAAATTATTTTTTTATTAGATATGCCAATCAATGACAATAATTATTTTAGTATAACTAATTATATTACGCCAAGGATTAAAAATATTGATTATATGTTTGAACTTCCTTAAATATTAATTTAATTAATTAAATAATAAGCATATAATTAATGTATAAAAATAATATAGAGGGCATCGATATGAGTCATCGTGATCCGCAACATAAACAAACGTATACTCCCAGATCAAGTAGTTTTGAAGAACATATATATAAAACGATGCTTTCTTTCGGTATCGAGCAATTCGCTTATTATGTAGAAAATCGGCGTAATGCTTCTGCGCAACCGGTTATTTTTTCTAATTACCCTAAAAAATGGTTAAGCGTATATCGTGAGAAACGTTTACATAGTCGCGATCCCGTTATTCGTTATGCCTATAATTCGGTTATCCCTTTTTCTTGGTCTGATGCAATTAATCACGAAATTACCCATCAAGAGCGCTTATTTCTCGATCAATCAAGTACGCTTTTTCATCATAATGGTTACACGTTTACCTTGAATGATGCTAAAGGTAATATTGCGCTACTTAGTGTTAGCAATCCAAGTGGTAAAAAGCGATTTAACCAGATTGTTGAAAAGCACAAGTCGACGCTACAGATGTCATTAATCGAACTTCATCATGACTATCTGATTAATTTTTCAAAACGTCCTCGAACTATGATTAAAAATAGTGAGCTCACCGATCGGGAAAAAGATATTTTAAGCTGGAGTTGTAAAGGTAAAACTTACGCAGAAATTAGTATTATTATAGGAATTACTGAACGTACCGTTAAATTTCATATGTTAAATATTGTCAAAAAATTGAAAGTAACGAATACCAAAGAAGCAATTTTTAGAGCTAACAAATTAAATCTCGTCTAAATTATTTTTTAGAGAAAAATTGGTACGCATTAATTCTTGTCTTTTTATCCTTATTATCTCCATCTATAGCTAATAAGGATAAATAGCACCGCCCTTATTTAGTTAAGTTTAAACGTGACATGTAAGTTAACAGCGTGACCCACTGCCAACCATGAAATTATTAATATTCTACGCCTTTCAATTTAAAATTTTATCCTATTACTACTTCACTATTTAACGTTAAGTTACCTGTCTAAGCCAATAAAAATATTCTTTATCTATTTTATTGATTATGCAATTAAGCTATAAAAAATTGATAATTTTTATGTAAGTCGTGGTTATTTTTTCATTTTTTATATTACATTATAGGGATAAAGTTTTTTGTATGAAATGGAGGACATAATGGATAAACATGCAATTAAAGATATTCGCGATTGGGCGAAACTACGTCGTACGTCAATTGAAATTGCAGAAGTTATTTTTGAATTAGCGAATAATGATGAAATGCTGGCTCAGAAAATCTGGGAAAATGGCGATGATCAGGTTTTAGCAAAAGCCTTTGCCAATACTGAAAAAAATCAATTATTATGGGGCGGAGAAGTGGCCGAACGCAATTGCGGCGCCTAACAGACAACCAATAGAAGTGCCGGTGTTCCATAAACCCGTCAAGAAAACATAATCAATATTGATATGATATAACGGTGTTTAGTGTAATACTATTTTTGATATAGCAAAAATAAACCGCCATATAGGCGG
>NZ_AWGA01000093.1 GCF_000471645.3 Candidatus Schmidhempelia bombi str. Bimp
ATATCTCTATGGCGAGATATTAATCTTTTTCACCATTTTTATTTACCTATTTTTGGTATCTAAAGCGATTAAAAATAGGTAAATAAACAAAAGTATCTAAAGCAATTAAAAAATAGGTAAATAAACAAAAATGGGAATAGGAGCCGTTTAGTCGGCTATCAACCAAAACTAATACTGATACGGCTTACATGTATTTTCGTAATCATAATGCGCTGGCACTTTATAATTCTCAGGAATGTCAGGCCATTTATCTTTTAGTTTATCTCCCCAACCTAGTTCAAACATATCATCATCAATTTTAGTCAAAAAATCCACAAAAGCATGAGAAAACGGTAGTCAAAAAATCCACAAGAGCATGAGAAAACGGCTTAACCCTGATTATTCCCGCTTTAGCAGTTAACATATCGTTATTTTTTATTGCTTGATAAATTATTTGGATATTTTGATTTAAACCGCTAATTAATCTTGCAAATTCTTTATTGAGATCAAGCTCATAATCTATATGCCAATGCTTAGTGATATAATCTTTTGACAGCCCGTGCATCATCGCTGCCGATAAAATCGTCTGTTTTATTTTCTCAAAATCGATATCTATATTGACTTTAGTCGTTTCCTCGGTGCTAGTAACTTCGTTCTTATAAGAGTCTGGCACTTTATAATCTTCAGGAACTGAAGGCCATTTATCTTTGAGTTTACTCCCCCATCCAAGCAGAAAAATATCACCATCAATCTTATCAAAAAAATTCATCAGAGTAAGTGAATATATTTTTGCCAAAATAATTGCGCTTATCGAAGCTAATAAATCATGCTGAGGCACAGCTTGACTTAGTAATTTAACCTCTTCTTTTAAATCACTTAATGTGTCGAGAAAACTTTCATTTTGATTAGATGTATAACAAATACGCCAATTTTCATCATAATCCTCAATCCAATCTTTTAGCTCTGCTTCGGATAGCCCTTGTTTTTGCGCTGCCAATAAGATTGTCTGTTTTACTTTTTCAAAGTCTATATCTATTTTCATTTTGGTAATCTCCTGCCTTTTCCTGCTTCTGTTTTTAGCTTATTACGTGTGCCATCTAAATTGTAGACCTCTTTGAATTTTCTGTGTTCAGTAAATACTTCAATATGATTTTTGTGTTGACCATCTAAATAAAATCAATCCCCTTGTTGGATATCTGTTCCTTTTATATCTTCAGTTGCTATATAAATAGGTTGTCCATCAAACCGTTGATTGGTTTTCCTAGCATTATTTTTTAACTCAGAGCCAAAGCCTGGTTGGTTTAAAAATTCGCCCATATTTCCCACCGCTCCCTTATTAGGTTCGTAAGGTTGCTTTGAAGTGAGAATATTATCTTGCCAATCACCCACATCAATTTCAGTACCTGGCAGTATATTAGCATTTTTATCTTGTTCTAATATCAGTGTTTCAAATCTTCCCGTCTCTTTTTCTTGGTCTGGAATTGGCGTTCCTATCACTATCGGTTTGGTTGATTCGGGTATTGGATAACCTTCTAATTTAGGTAACTCATTTGGGTCAGTCGCAATTGTCGTTTGGCTACTGTTCTTACGATAAAAATCAAGTAGGGCTTGTTGATATTCAGGTGAAAAACTTCTTTCCTCTACATCTATA
>NZ_AWGA01000015.1 GCF_000471645.3 Candidatus Schmidhempelia bombi str. Bimp
CCGCCATATAGGCGGTTTTATCTTTTTCTTATTGAATATTACACGATTAAACCGTAAATGGATCGCGTAAAATTATTGTTTCGTTGCGATCTGGTCCAGTTGAGATAATATCAATTGGCGTTTCGGTTAAGGCCTCAATACGCTTAATATAGGCTTTGGCCGCCGCGGGTAAGTCATCATAATTTTTAACGCCAAATGTCGATTCACTCCACCCTGGCATGATTTCATAAACCGGTTCAACTAAATGCCATTCGTCAGCTGAAGAAGGGGCTGTTTCGGTGATTTCGCCGTTAGGTAAACGATAACCAACGCACAATTTTACTTCTTTTAATCCATCTAACACATCAAGTTTTGTTAAGCAAAAACCCGATACCGAATTAAGTAATACCGCTTTGCGAATAGCAACAATATCTAACCATCCAGTACGACGACGGCGCCCAGTGGTTGCTCCAAATTCATTACCTTGTTTACATAAGTATTCGCCTGTTTCATCAAATAATTCGGTTGGGAAAGGACCAGCACCAACTCGAGTTGAATAAGCTTTGACAATACCTAATACGTAACCCACATAACGTGGACCAAAGCCCGAGCCAGTAGCAACCCCACCAGCAGTCGTATTTGATGACGTTACATAAGGATAAGTACCGTGATCAATGTCTAATAAAGTACCTTGGGCACCTTCAAACATAATATACTCACCATTTTTACGTGCTTTTTCAAGCAACTTAGGTACATCAGCAATCATTGCAATAAGCGTATCAGCGATGTTCATCATATTATCAAGCACTGTTTGGTAATCAATCGCTTCTACTTTATAATAATGAACTAATTGATAATTATGATAGTCCATTACTTCTTTTAATTTTTGTGCAAAACTGTCGCGATCAAGCAGATCCCCAACACGTAGACCCCGTCTAGCCACTTTATCTTCATAAGCAGGCCCAATGCCACGACCGGTAGTACCAATGGCTTTACTTCCGCGTGCTGCTTCTCGTGCCTTATCTAATGCAACATGATAAGGCAAAATCAATGGACACGCTTCAGAAATAAGTAAACGTTCTCGAACAGGGATCCCACGCTCTTCAAGAGCCGACATCTCTGTCATTAGTGCTTCTGGAGATAAAACTACCCCATTAGCAATGACACTAATGACATTTTTTCTTAAGATACCAGATGGGATAAGATGCAATACTGTTTTTTCACCATTGATAACTAAAGTATGACCCGCATTGTGGCCACCTTGATAACGGACTACATATTTTGCTTTTTCTGTTAACAGATCAACAACTTTTCCCTTACCTTCATCGCCCCATTGCGCACCTAAAACCACAACATTATTATTCATAAGTTTGTTCTCATCTAAAATCGTATCTACTATTTCTCTTTTGAAAGTTTCATATAACGGAAAAATTCACTATCTGGTGATATAACCATTACATCATTACCAGAAAAGCTTTGTTCATATGCTTTCAGACTTCGAATAAAACTAAAGAAATCTTTATCTTTATTGAATGCATCAGCATAGAGTTTAGCCGCATTCGCATCACCTTCACCGCGAATCATTCTCGATTGTCGTTCCGCTTCTGAGATAATTTGTGTCGCATGTAAATTTGCTTTAGCTCTTGTCTCTTCCGCTTCTCTAATACCTTGGTAACGTTGTTCACGAGCCACAACTTCACGCTCAGCACTCATCCGTGCATAAATGGATTCAGATACTTCTGGTGGGAAATTAATTTGTTTAATTCGTACATCAATCACTTCTACCCCAAAAGCACGCATGCTTGTACGAGATTCATCAAAGCTATTGAGATGATCACTTGAATCAACGTCACTCTGTTTCAGGTCATCCGTTCTATTCGTCCCATTTAGTGCATCTTTAACATCTAGCATTAGTGAATTACGCGATTTAGTCTCATCATTGGAATCATTAATGATATCTTTAATATCAAGTTTACCAATTTCCGCGCGTAAACGACCATTTAAACGTGCTAATAATAAATTTTCAACACTATAGCCACCCGCAATCGCCTCGTAATATCGATTAAAATCGACTATTTTCCACTGGACAAAATAATCAACAATAAGATCTTTCTTTTCGCGAGTAATAAATTTTTGTTCACGTGAGTTTTGTTTATTGGAACTATCTGTGGTTCTAATTTTAGCATCAATAATTTTAACGCGATCTAAGCCAGGTATTTTAAAATTTAAGCCTGGTTTAGATAAATCAATAATCTTATTAAATCGCAACACAACACCACGCGTCCCCTCTTCGACAACATATATCGTTGAGAAAAAGACACCAACTAAGATAACCAGTGCCGGTAATAATTTACGCATTTTTCTTTCCTTCCTTATCGACTTGAATTGGTACGCGTGGTAGTCGTTGTTCGCGTTGTATTATTGTTTATTACGGGTGTAGATGTTTTAACATGATCGGATAGTACTTTTCTATCTGTGTTGGTGTTATTTAGCGCTGGCGCAGAGTTTGGTACGGCTTGATCTGAAACTAAGCCTTGTGTTTGATTGAATGATTTATTTTTTAGCAATTGATCTAAGGGTAAGACCATTAAATTATTGCTTTGATCATTCACTAAAACTTTGTTGGTTGCGGATAATACTTTTTCCATTGTTTCAAGATATAAGCGTTCACGTGTGATTTCTGGTGCTTGACGGTATTCCGGTAACAATTTTTCGAAACGCGCCACATCCCCTTGTGCTTCTAATTCAACTTTTATTTTATAAGCATTTGCATCAGCTAAAATGCGAGCTGCATGACCTTCGGCTTGTTGTTGTAACTGAACTTTATCTGCATTTGCTTTGTTAATTTCACGCTCTCGATCCTCACGGGCTTTAATTGCATCATTAAATGCATCTTGAACTTCCTCTGGCGGTCGAGCTGATTGGAAGTTTAAATCCACAATGGTGATCCCCATGTCATAATGGGAAATAATACGAATTAACCCTTCTTTAGTACGATTTTCTAAATCCGCGCGACCACTAGTTAAAATATCATCCATTTGTGAACTACCAATTTCAGTACGTAGCGCACTATCGGCAGCTTGGCGTAAACTATCCTCAACATTTGTGACATTAAACAAATATTTAATTGGATTAGTGACGCGATATTGTACGTTCATTTCCACAAAAACCAAATTTTCTCCTGCCGTGACCATGAAGCCTTGTACATTAAAACTACGTGTCCCTTTGATATCGACAGGATAAACTTTATCGATTAATGGTGGGCTCCAATTCAAACCTGGTTCAATGATTTTTTGTTGTACTTGACCAAATCGAGTTACTACGCCGCGTTGACTTTGATTAATGGTATAAAATCCATTAAAAAACCAAAGCACAATAATTACACTCAAAATAATTAAAGCAATAACAGATAGATTCAGTGGTTGCACGCCACCTGAGTGATTATTACCGCCTTTATGTAAAATTTTCTTAAATCGATCAAATGGCTTTGTCGTTGACTGATTTGTTTTCTGTTTATTATTTCCCCATGGATCATTATTTTGTCCGTTATTTCCGGGCTGATTCCACGCCATATATAACTCCACTATATTAATAATTAATTGTACTTTGTCACAAAATGTACTAATTCTGGTGCTTGCTTACAGAGTTTATTCCATTCTATTTGTGGAATACGAATCTGCAAATTAAAACAACCATCATCATCAATTGATTCTGCTATAACCGTTTGTAATTGATAAAAACGGCTTCGTAATTTTGCCTTATCAGGGGGTAAGCTTAATTGACAGTTCTTTATTTGTCTAGCAAGTAATTCTGCTAGGCAGAGAAATAGTAACTCTATCCCTATACCTTGGTGAGCTGATAACCAAACCCGTATTGGTTTACCTTCTTGATCACGATCGATTCTTGGTGCAAAGTCAGGTAATAAATCAATTTTATTCATGACCTGTAATATCGGTACATCGTTGGCTTCAATATCAATAAGAACTTCATCAACCGAGGCAATATTATCTAATAAATTGTTATCAGCCGCATCAATAATGTGTAATAGTAACGTCGCTTCGCGTGTTTCTTGTAATGTGGCCTTAAACGCAGCCACTAAGTCATGAGGTAGGTGGCGAATAAAACCAACTGTATCGACAAGTACTGATTCACCAACATCATCAATATGAATACGGCGTAAGGTAGGATCTAGGGTCGCGAAAAGCTGATCAGCCGCATAAACTTGCGCACCAGTTATACTATTGAAAAGGGTTGATTTACCAGCATTGGTATAACCAACTAGGGAAATCGTTGGAATATCAGCTTTAGCACGAGACTGTCTTCCTTGTTCTCGCTGTTTTTCAACTTTCGCTAACCGCGATAAAATTAATTGAATTCGTTGACGTAATAGTCGTCTATCGGTTTCAAGCTGGGTTTCACCCGGTCCACGTAAACCAATCCCCCCTTTTTGCCGTTCAAGATGTGTCCACCCTCGAACTAAGCGAGTCGATAAATGGCGCAATTGCGCTAATTCAACTTGTAATTTCCCTTCATGAGTTCGAGCGCGTTGTGCAAAAATATCTAAGATCAATCCAGTTCGATCAATGACTCGACATTGACAAAGTTGTTCAAGATTACGTTCTTGCGCTGGCGTTAAAGCATGGTTGACTAAAATCACCGATGCTTGGCACGCCTTAGCCGCATCGGCAATTTCTTGGGCTTTACCTACGCCAACAAAATATTTAGCTTGAGGGGTATTTCTTGAAGTTGTAACGATACTGAGAATTTCAATCTGAGCTGAGGTGACCAGCACCTCAAACTCGTTTAAATCCTCTATATCATTTTCCTGAGGGAAAAAAACATGCACTAGTAAGGCTTTTTCTCCACCTTCGTAGCGATCAAACAATCAATTCCCCCAATTAAAATGAAACGGTCAAATCTTTACAGATTATGCTCATTATCACCCATGTTTTGTTGTTCTACATTTTGTCCCGTACCACTAGTCAATGATACAGGTCGCGATGGTACCACAGTAGAAATAGCATGCTTGTATACCATCTGACTTACCGTATTTTTTAGCAAAATAACAAACTGATCAAATGATTCAATCTGTCCTTGTAATTTGATACCATTAACAAGATAAATTGAAACAGGAACATGTTCGCGACGTAAAATATTTAAATATGGATCTTGTAAAGATTGCCCTTTTGACATTATATTCTTCCCTTAATTGATAACCACTATACCTATTCATGATACCGTATCAATAATAACACAGCCACAAATTAACATAATTTTTTCCAATCGCAAACAGCCTAAATAAAATTTAAGCATAAAATAGTAAAATTAAAGTTGAAAACGACGGCTATGTCGACAAAAGTACCAGTATAAACCTAATTACAGGCTTATTATACGCTTAGTTGTTGATGTTGCGTAAACTTATTACTAATTTAAAAAATTAGTATTAATAAACTGACTTATTTGGGTTAACGCTGCATCAAGTTGTTCACTTTCCAGCCACGTTACATCGTGCCAGCTCCGTAGCCAAGTGATTTGTCTTTTCGCTAACTGACGCGTTGCACAAACGCTTTTAAATACCATTTCGTCATAATTTATTTCACCTAAAAGGTATTCCCACATTTGACGATAACCGACACAACGTATTGAAGGTAAATTTAGATGTAAATCACCTCGAGACATTAATGCTGAAACCTCAGACTCAAAATCTTGCTCAAGCATAAGATGAAATCGCTGTTCAATACGCTCATGTAATAAAACACGCGACGTTGGGGCGATAGCAAACTGCTTGACTTGATATGGCAGCTTTTCGCCACTATTTTGTGTTAATTCGGTCAATGATTTGCCAGAAATCAGATAAACCTCTAATGCGCGATTTAAACGCTGAGGGTCGTTAGGATGAATTCGCTGCGCCGAAACGGGATCAATTTGCTTTAAACGTTCATGTATCGCTTGCCAACCGAAAGCGTTAGCTTCATCTTCAATTTGCTTACGGATCTGCTGATTTGCCGCAGGTAACGGCGAAAGTCCTTCCAATAAGGCTTTGAAATAAAGCATCGTCCCTCCCACTAATAGTGGAATCCGCCCTGCGGCAAAGCTTTGTTCTATTTCATGTAATGCGTCACGGCGAAAATCGGCCACCGAATAACTCTCTGCGGGATCAAGAATATCAATTAATTTATGCGGATAGCTATTCAATTCAGTAGGTGTCGGCTTAGCCGTACCGATATCCATATGACGATAAATCAGTGCTGAATCAACGCTGATAATATCAATAGGATACTTATCGTAAAGTGCCATCGCCAGTGCGGTTTTACCTGAGGCCGTTGGCCCCATTAGTGTAATAATCTGTTTTTGTTTAACTAACATCTTTATTTAATTTCAATCTGGTTTATAAAATGCTGTTGGAAAATCGTTATTAATGGTTGTAATTCAATTTTCTGTAGTAGTGGGGCTAGTTCCGCGGTGACAATAACGTCTTGTTCAAGTTCGGTTAATAAGCTAATTACTTGGGCTTGCGTCCAGTGAGTGGTGGATTTATTCGCTTGATTAAATTGATAAAGTTGCGTTGCTAGCCATTTGGCAACATCAGCAGTACTTAAATCTGGCTGATTATCGTTTTGCGTTAAATAATGAAGTAAATTTGGTAGCAATTGCTGCCAATTGATATTTCTTAGTAATAAAGGTACTTCATTTAATTGTAGTTTTTGCTTATCTAATACAAAAATAATATTAAGCTCGTGTAGCAATGCCTGATATTTCAGCCATAATTTATTTTCGTTTTGACTAAATAATAGTGTTAATGGCACTAATAATTTTTCAGCAGATGAACCAATTTGAGCCAATAATTTTGCTTTATATAAGGTCAATTCCGCTAAGGGTAATGAAAGTAATTGGAGTTCCTGATCCTGTTCTAATACTGCATATTCTGTGCCATACAAAGTCAATATCTTACCCAATTTAATTTGCTGCTCTGATGAGAGTATAATCGATGCGTCAGCCTGTAAACGTAATGGTTGTTGCCGTTCAGGAAAAAGCGGATTAGCAGAGCGTGATTGATGTTCATCTTGGGTGTCATCGGTCTGTGTTGATACAGTATCATTATCAACCGTAGGGATCGGTTTGTTTGTCGATACCATTGCGCTATCAAATAAAGTCTGATAAAGCCGATTCTCTTGGCGAGTGCTGCGCGTCTGTCCGTTGAAAACCTCGTTTAAATGTGTGGCTAAAGCAGGTTTAGTCGGTTTGTCATGATAATCAAAAATATTATTACCTGCCGCTACTCGATTCGTAGGTAATGATACCACCGTTGTGGTATCGGCAACAGGGATAAGATGAGTTTCTTGCTCAGAATGCGACGCTATTGCCATCATCAATGCTTGATAAACAAAATCATGGACTAATCTTGCTTCATGAAAGCGGACCTCATATTTAGCGGGATGAACATTCACATCAACTTGCGCTGGATCAATTTGTAAATAAATAACATAAGCGATCTTGTCACTATTCATTTGATTTACATAAGCTTGACGAATAGCATGGGTCAGTAAGCGATCTTTAACAATTCGATTATTGACATAGAAATATTGTTGCTCACTTTCGGTTTGGGGATTGACCCAACCTTCAATTTTTAAATCATCATGTTGCCATTCCAATTTTATGGCATTTTGCATAAAACCAGTACCACAAATTGAGGCTACACGTTTCTCTAATTGGCTATCATCATTAACCGCGCGATATTGACGAACTAATTTGTGATTATGCTGTAATTGAATCGTGATAGTAGGGCAAGCTAACGCAATACGTTTGACTGTTTCATCAATATGGTTAAATTCGGTTTTATCCGTTCTTAAAAAGCGCCGTCTTGCCGGTGTATTGTAAAATAGATCAAGTACCTCGACCGTTGAACCAATAGGATGAGCCGCAGGTTTAATCGTAGTTTGCATATCACGACCTTCTGCATAAACTTGCCAAGCTTCATTTTGATCTTCCGTTTTCGAGGTTAAGGTTAAACGTGATACAGAACTAATACTTGCCAAAGCCTCACCGCGAAACCCAAGACTGACAATAGCAGATAAATCATCTAGCTCAGCAATTTTACTGGTGGCATGTCTTTTTAAGGCGAGTGTTAACTCTTCTTTGTGAATACCGCAACCATTATCTCGGATACGAATACGTTTACAACCGCCTTGTTCGACCTCAATATCAATTCGATTCGCACCAGCATCAATACTATTTTCTATCAGCTCTTTAATCACGGAGGCAGGACGTTCAACCACTTCTCCAGCAGCGATTTGATTTGCTAACTGTGGAGATAACTCTCGAATTGGCATTAATGTTTCACTCCAATGGTCGGATTTTGTTTAAGATAATGTTTAACGCCAAAATATATCGCTTTGGCAATCTTGTCTTGATGTGCCGTACTTTTTAATAATTTTTCTTCATATATGTTAGAGATAAAACCAACCTCAACGAGAACGGAAGGAATGTCTGGCGACCGCAACACACCTAGACTTGCATATTCGGGACGGGATTTATGTAATTTACCCACCTGATGCATTTCTTTTAATATCGCTTTAGCTAAGTCATAGCTCGCTCGCTGCGAATAGGAGAATTGTAAATCTAAAATCGCCTGACTTAAATAGGGATTACTTTCTTCACCGGCTAATACATCACCTGCCCCACCTAATAGTTGAGATTGCTTTTCATGTTTTTCTAACCACCGTCCAAGTTCAGTATCAGCGCGTTTTGTCGAAAGCACCCACGCCGAAATACCGCTAGCACTACTCACTGGTGCGGCATCAGCATGAATAGAAATAAGTAAAGACGCTTTGTGTTGACGTGCAATTTCCGAACGTTGAAAAACAGAAATATATTTATCGCTTGTTCGAGTTAAAACAGGTTTCATCGAATGATCATGCTTCATTAACTCTGCTAATTTTTGTGATATCGCTAATGTCACCGTTTTTTCATAAAGCTTATTTGGACCTACTGCCCCCGAATCTTTTCCGCCGTGACCGGCATCAATAGCAATCACTATTTTCTGTGCATACGCAATATTTAAAAAAAAGGATAGGATGACGATCATGCTAAAAAATTTGGTTAGGCATTTCATGTATTTCTTGATTCCTTATTTAATCCATTATATCTGCCATTATCCTTTGACCACGTTCTGTTGCCGTAGCCAATGAGATTTGGCGCTGATGATCAAAATAATCTAAGGTAATTATTAAATCTGCTGTGGGTAAAAAACCTTGAGCGCATTGTGGCCACTCTATCAAACAAATACAGCGAGTAGAAAAATAGTCACGAATCCCCATAAATTCTAACTCTTCAGGTGTGGCTAAACGATATAAATCAAAATGATAAATAGTAAAATTATCAAATTGATAGGGTTCAACTAAAGTATATGTAGGGCTTTTTACCGCGCCTTGATAACCTAATCCATGAAGAAAACCACGGCTTAAGGTCGTTTTACCTGCTCCTAAATCGCCTAACAGATAAATAATAATAGCCTGCTTTTGTTTTTTTAATTCGGTTTCACACGCTAATGCTAATTTTTTGCCAAATACTAGGGTGGCTTGCTCGTTACTTAACGTAAATTTATTCACATCAATCATAGTCTGTTTCGTATTAAATTAATTTATTATAACCAGTTACGGTTCATATTACCTAATGCACTTACCAATACTAGTATATATATTATTATTTTTAGAGAGATTAAAGATTTTTAATTAAAACATAGAGGTTGTTAACACGTTGCTAAGGCAAAATAGTGATAACTTTATTGCTAATTATTCGACAAACGAAGTAAAACAAAGTAGAGTAAACGTTCAGCATCACGTTAGCAACATTATTATTGGATCTTGTATGTTACATACCCTTTCTCATACCAGCAACTATATTGATACCCAAAATCTGTTAAACACTATTGATGAACAAGATGCCATATTGCTTTGGCAAAATGGTGTCACTATCGGTGTCAAAAATAATCCATTAATCGAATTATTACTGAATAAGTCTATCCCTATCTTAGCGTTAATCACCGATGTCGAGGCCAGAGGTCTTAAACCCATATTAATGCCACAGATTAAACTTATCGATATGGCTGAATGCGTTAAATTAACAGCACAATATTATCCCCAATTAGCGTGGTAAATGAAACAACTTTTTATTGCGTGATGCTAAATAAAAGGCATTTTAGTTATTTTCAATCAACTTTACCATTTATTTCATAAATTCTAATATCAAAAAACGACACGGACGCTAATAAATGATTCATCACCTCAGCTAAAATTGATTCATATTCGATACCATTAGTTGTTCGGGTAAAAGCAAGGATTTCTATTTTTATACCTGTTGAGGTAATGTCTAATTGCCGAACCAATATGGTTTGGCTAGAATCAATGGCTAAATGATGTTTTAAATACCATCGAGCATAGGCCATAAAAATATCAAAATTAGTTACCTGAAAAGGGCTAATCATACGACCGTCATTTATGGCTAAATTATTCTGTTGTTGCTGTCTGAATTGAGTCAGATAATCACTCACTCCACCGATAGTTTTATATTTTTCTAAATCGGTGTCATTTAAAAATCGGATATCTCGTGATACTAATATCATGGTTCGGTTGAAACGTCGACAACCTGATTCTTGCATAGTACGCCAATTTTGAAATGCTCCAGAGGCGAGCGAATAAGTAGGAACGGAGGTTAATGTATTATCATAATTCATGATTTTAACCGAAGTTAACGTAATATCTTTTACAATACCATTCGCGTTATATTGTGAGACAGTAATCCAATCTCCGATACGGATCAAATCGTTAGTTGTAATTTGGACACTACCAACGAACCCCATAATTGAGTCTTTAAAAATTAACATTAAGATGGCTGAAATCGCACCTAATGCAGTGACTACCGACCATAATGAACGATTGGTTAAAATAGAAAATGCAAACAATATACCTACACATAGCAAAATAATTTTAATCACCTGTAAGTAGCTATTAAACGGCAAAGTAGTAAATTCATCTCTTTGTCGTAATATTTCCGACAATGCATATAAGCAAACAAGCAGTAATTTAAGACTAACGTAAATGATAGTTATATCCAGTAAATGCTGGGAAAAAAACACAAAATCTGGATAATCAAGAAAGATAAAAGGAATAAGGTTTTCAATAACTGTAATTGTAAACAATAAAATAACCCACTGTACGACTCGATATTTTAATATTGCGCGAAAAAAAGCAGTATGCAATTGGGTATCGGCTTTATTCAATATCAGCCAGACCATTTTATTAGCTATTTTCTGAAATAATATACTGAACAAGACGACAGTAATCACTAAAAGTAGCATTGTGGTAAAATTGGTCCAGTGCGCAGGAATAGCGAGTCTATTTAATACCTGATGAATTAACCGATATAATTCGAGAATATGATTAGTCATATTTCAGTAATTAGGTTACGTTTGATTTAATTTTATTCTACCTAAGACGAATAAAATTAAAATAACACAAATAAATCTAATTGATTAATTTAATTTATACCATCAATTTTTTATCTTAAATTACACAAATCAAGCAAGTTAATAAATAGACATAACTCACTAAATAAAGGGTAGTTTTTTACCTGATAAAAAATTAACCCTTATTTAACATTCTGATCGTTAAGGTAAATAGGGTTGCCAATCGATCGGTGTATGCCCCTGATCAAGAATAAATTGGTTAGCTTGAGAAAAGTGGCGACAACCGAAAAATCCACGATGCGCAGAGAGTGGCGACGGGTGCACAGATGACAAAACATGGTGACGCTCACGATCAATAATTTGTCCTTTTTTTTGTGCATGAGCTCCCCATAACAAAAAAACCACCCCTTCTCGATGTCGATTAATCGCATCAATGACATGATCAGTAAAGGTTTCCCAGCCAATTTTTGCATGTGAATGTGCTCTTCCTGCTTCCACGGTTAATACCGTGTTTAATAGTAGTACCCCTTGTTGCGCCCATGAGGCTAAATAGCCATGATTTGGATAAGTAAAACCGGGTATATCTTGTTGTAACTCTTTATATATATTGACTAATGATGGTGGAGGAGTAATGCCAGGTAATACCGAAAAAGAGAGCCCGTGAGCCTGATTAGGTCCATGATAGGGATCTTGACCTAAAATAACCACTTTAATATCAGCAAACGGAGTAAAACGAAAAGCATTAAATACATCACCTTGTGGTGGATAAATCGTTTTACCCAGTGCACGCTCATTTGCTACATATTCCATAATACGTTTGAAATAGTCGAGTTCTTTCTCTTTTCCTATCACATCGTGCCAAGTTAATTGATTTGTCATTTTATCTGCCCATTTTTCAGTTATAACCTACTCATAATAACCGATTACATAGAAATATAAAGTTTAAAGGAATTATTTATCATAATAATAGTTTTTTTTGATTTTAATCAAAAACTGAAAGTGATATAGTAGGAAATAGATTATTTTTAGTTCAAATACACCTCAAAAGGAGAGTGGTTATGATTACAGGTATCCAAATTACAAAAGCTAATAATGACGCATTATTAAACTCTTTCTGGTTAATTGATAGCGATACAAACGAAGCTCGTTGTGTTGCTGCAAAATCAGTTTATAAAGAAGATCAAATTTTGCCTATGCAAGAATTAGGTCAAATCGAATATCGTGAAGTACCTATTGATGTCGCACCAACTATTAAAGTAGAAGGTGGACAACACTTAAATGTGAATGTATTACGTCGTGAAACGTTAGAAGACGCGGTTAAACACCCTGAAAACTACCCGCAATTAACTATTCGTGTTTCTGGTTATGCGGTGCGTTTTAATTCATTAACGCCAGAACAACAACGTGACGTTATTGCTCGTACTTTTACAACTAGCATTTAAGACGTTAATTATCTTATCAAGCCTGCGCCTATGTAGGCTTTTTTTATATCACTAGCACATTGATATAAAAAATAGCTGTTGCCCTTGTCATCACTTTTATTAGTTTAAGAAATTATTATTCATCTTTATTTCTTAGCACTCTATTACGCGATCTAGGTAATTATTGCCAATAAAGTATACTTCTTGCCAAAGATAGTAGTGATTACGTTTTTATCTTAGAAAAAATCAGTGTGTTAGATAGGAAAGACACCGATGTATTGTTGTAGAAAAAGATTGTGTAAGATAGGAAAATAACCCTAAATTTATTCACTATATTTACGGGTTAAGCGTCATAAAAAAACACTCTGTTAATGGGTCAAGATTAACAGAGTGATGAGTTAAATTTAATTTAAATTAACCAAAAAACGTCTTCACTTTATCAAAAAAGTTTTTCGCTTTTGGGCTATGTTTTTGACTTTTATCACTACTTAATGTATCACTAAGCTCTTTAAGCAGCTCTTTCTGACGGGCCGTTAAATCAACGGGTGTCTCAACCACGACATGGCAGAACAAATCTCCCATGCTTGAACTTCTTAACGATTTAATTCCTTTTCCACGTAAACGGAAAACTTTACTCGTCTGAGTACCAGCTGGTATCGTTAAGCTTACCCGACCATCTAGCGTTGGTACTTCAACATCCCCACCTAAAGCCGCCATAGCAATATTGATAGGCACCTCACAATGTAGATTCATACCATCACGCTCGAAGATAGCATGCTGACGTATTTGAATCTGAACATATAAATCGCCTGCTGGTGCGCCATTTTCACCGGCTTCGCCTTCTCCTGACAAACGTATACGACTACCTGTATCAACCCCAGCTGGAATATTAACGGATAATGTTTTGGTTTTTTCAATACGTCCGTCACCATGGCATTTTTTACATGGATTCTTAACAATTTTGCCGCGACCGTGACAGGTTGGACACTCTTGCTGTACTGCAAAGAAACCTTGACGCATTTGGACCACGCCACTACCATGACAGGTAGCACACGTAGTGACATCGGATGGTTTTTCTGACCCCAAACCATGGCAAACATCACATTCAACCAATGTTGGCACTCTAATTTCTTTGGCTACGCCTTTCGCCGCTTCTTCTAAGGTTAATGTGAGATTATATTGTAGATCGGCCCCGCGTGCCGCAGCTTGCTGACGACGTCCGCCACCACCAAAGAACTCACTAAAAATATCGCCAAATGCATCGCCAAAATCAGCATTGTTAAAACCACCAAAGCCACCACTGCCTGCGCCTTGTTCAAAGGCAGCATGTCCATATTGATCATAAGCAGCTTTCTTTTGTGCATCACTAAGGACTTCATACGCTTCTTTGATCTCTTTAAACTTAGCTTCGGCATTGGCTTTATCATCTTGGTTTTTATCGGGATGATATTTCATCGCTAGGCGTTTATAGGCTTTTTTTATTTCGCGCTCATTCGCATCGCGACTAACGCCTAATACTTCATAATAATCTTTCTTCGCCATATCTCACCTTAACTTATTAAGTTGTTATTTTTTAATCTATCGTATCAATCAAATTCTACTACTATGCAACAAACAGCCAAACGGGCTTGAGTCACCTCACGCCCGTTTTATTATCATTTTATCGCAAGCGGTAGCCTACAAATAAATTAAGTATAAACATTAATTATTTTTTGTCATCGTTAACTTCTTTAAAATCGGCATCAACGACGTCGTCTTGTGACTGAGCTGATTCAGCACCTTGCGTTTGCTGACCTGCACCAGCAGCTTGTTGCTGAGCAATATCAACTAACTTTTTGGATGCTTCAATTAATGCTTGTGTTTTAGCCTCAATGTCAGCCTTATCTTCACCACGCGCAGCTTTCTCTAATTCACTCGCGGCATTCTCGATGGCGGTTTTATCATCTGCCGATAATTTATCGCCCGCTTCTGAAACTTGTTTACGTGTAGAGTGAACAAGGTGATCTGCTTGGTTACGTGCTTGTGCTAATTCTTCAAATTTACGATCTGACTCAGCATTTGCTTCAGCGTCACGTACCATTTTTTGGATTTCATCTTCACTTAAGCCAGACGAAGCTTTGATCGTGATATGTTGTTCACGACCAGAATTTTTATCTTTGGCTGATACGTGTAAAATACCATCGGCATCAATATCAAATGTGACTTCAATTTGTGGCATACCACGTGGTGCTGGTTGAATACCATCTAGGTTAAATTGACCTAGCGATTTATTATCCGCCGCACGTTTACGTTCACCTTGTAGCACATGAATCGTTACCGCTGATTGATTATCTTCAGCTGTTGAGAACACTTGGCTATGTTTAGTTGGGATAGTCGTGTTTTTCTCAATTAATGATGTCATCACTCCACCCATGGTCTCAATACCAAGCGATAATGGCGTTACATCAAGTAATAATACGTCTTTAACATCACCACCAAGCACACCACCTTGTACCGCAGCACCTACAGCTACTGCTTCATCAGGGTTAACGTCTTTACGAGGTTCTTTACCAAAGAAGTCTGCAACCGCTTTTTGTACCATTGGCATACGCGTTTGACCACCAACTAAAATGACATCATTAATATCCGATACAGATAATCCAGCGTCGTTTAATGCCGTTTTAACAGGTTCAATAGAACGTTTAACTAAGTCTTCAACTAATGATTCTAATTTAGCACGAGTCACTTTAATATTTAAGTGTTTTGGACCACTTGCGTCAGCCGTAATATAAGGTAAGTTAATATCCGTTTGCTGAGCAGAAGAGAGTTCAATTTTCGCTTTTTCTGCCGCTTCTTTTAAGCGTTGCATCGCAAGTGGATCATTTTTAAGATCAAATCCTTGCTCGCGTTTAAATTCATCCACTAAGTAGTTAATTAAACGTGAATCGAAGTCTTCACCACCCAAATGGGTATCCCCATTAGTCGCTAATACTTCAAACGTTTTGTCACCATCGGCTTCGTCAATTTCAATAATGGAAATATCGAAAGTACCACCACCAAGGTCATAAACTGCAATCGTGCGATTACCCACATCTTTATCTAAACCATACGCTAATGCGGCAGCGGTAGGTTCGTTAATAATACGCTTTACATCTAAACCAGCAATACGACCCGCATCTTTTGTTGCTTGACGCTGTGCATCATTAAAGTAAGCAGGTACCGTAATAACGGCTTCAGTTACGGCTTCACCTAGATAGTCTTCAGCGGTTTTTTTCATTTTCTTAAGTACTTCTGCTGAAACTTGTGGTGGCGCAATTTTTTGCCCTTTTACTTCAACCCACGCATCACCATTGTCTGCTTTAACAATTTTGTACGGCATAATAGAAACATCGCGCTGAACTTCTGCATCTTCAAAACGACGACCGATCAAACGCTTAATTGCGAATAATGTATTTTGTGGATTGGTTACTGCTTGACGTTTAGCTGGTTGACCAACTAAAATTTCACCATCTTGTGTATAAGCAATGATCGATGGTGTGGTACGATCACCTTCTGCATTTTCTAGCACTTTGACTTGACCGCCATCCATCACTGCAACACATGAATTGGTTGTCCCTAAATCGATACCAATAATTTTACCCATAATAACATTTTCTCCTGAAAAACTGTAATTCACTCATACCTTCTATATAAGAATGGTTTTAATCTTTTCAAGTGATGAATAAACATTTTTTTATAAATAATTTGAAATCACCCGCAAAATAATCTTAACCATAAGAATAGCATTGCGCTACCAGTAACATGGGGATAGCTACACTAACATCAAGGTTAAAAACGAAAAAAATTTTAATAAACTATTGATTAGACGATTATTGCGTTTTATGATCCGCGCACAACATTTATCGGCTCAATAGCCGATATTTTTTTTATACTGTAAAACAAGGTTACATTATGCAAACAACCAAACTTGCCAATCCGGGTCCATTAGGATTAATGGGATTTGGTATGACAACCATTTTATTAAATATTCATAACGCTGGCTTTTTCCCAGTTGCAACTGCGATTGTTTCAATGGGCATTTTTTACGGCGGTTTAGCACAAGTGATCGCAGGTATTTTAGAATTCCGCAAAGGAAATACTTTCGGTACAACCGCCTTTACTTCATATGGCTTTTTCTGGATCGCATTAGTCGGTATTTGGTATTTACCAACATCACCAGCAACGGCTCCAACTGATCATACCTTCTTAGGAATTTTCTTAGCTTTATGGGGCATTTTTACTTTATTTATGTTCTTTGGTACCTTAAAAGCGAACCGAGTGGTACAATTTGTATTTGGTAGTTTAACTATCTTATTTGCTTTATTAGCTATCGGTAATATTACTGGTTGTAAAGCCGTTTTACATGTTGCTGGTTTTGAAGGTATTATCTGTGGAGCTAGCGCCATTTACTTAGCCATGGCTGAAGTTTTAAATGAACAATTCGGTCGCACCGTGTTACCTATTGGTGTCGTAAAAAATAGCGCTCATTAATTTCTAATATATAAAATCAATGACTTGATTGTCATTGATTTTATTACCGATACGATTTATCCCAGTTGATTTACCCATATTTTTCTGATTTTCCATTTATTGTTAACTTAATTAATCTGATATTGAGCGGTTAAATCGAATCTTACTATTGCCAGTAGAAGGCTAATCTTCGCTTGTTTTAGTAACTATTCTTAATGAATTTCATACCTATTTTTTTATGATAAATACGCAATAAATATCGCAATTTTAATGGTTATCCATGATTATTTTGTGATCATCGTCAACATTTATAGAAAATCAGTGTACAATATTGTGCTTACTTTATCCTTAGGATCAGAATTGTGATTGAAAATTTAAGAAATATTGCCATCATTGCCCACGTTGACCATGGTAAAACGACGTTGGTTGATAAGCTTTTACAACAGTCAGGTACCCTTGGCGAGCAACGAGGCGATGAAACTGAGCGTGTAATGGATTCCAACGCGCTAGAAAAAGAACGTGGTATTACTATTTTAGCAAAAAATACGGCGATCAAATGGAATGATTATCGAATTAATATCGTCGATACGCCAGGACACGCCGATTTTGGTGGTGAAGTAGAACGTGTTATGTCAATGGTGGATTCCGTGTTATTACTTGTTGATGCCATGGATGGTCCTATGCCACAAACACGATTTGTTACCCAAAAGGCATTTGCACACGGTTTAAAACCAATAGTAGTTATCAATAAAGTTGACCGTCCAGGTGCACGCCCTGATTGGGTGGTCGATCAAGTTTTCGATCTCTTTGTCAACTTAGGTGCAACTGACGAGCAACTTGATTTCCCAATTATCTATGCCTCAGCCTTAATGGGGATTGCTGGGGAAGATCATGAAAATATGGCTGACGATATGACGCCACTATTTGAAGCAATTGTTAAATACGTTGAACCACCAAAAGTCGATCTTGATGGTCCATTCCAGATGCAAATCTCCCAATTAGATTATAATAACTATGTTGGTGTTATCGGCATTGGTCGTATTAAACGTGGTCGTATCAAACCAAATCAGCAAATGATAATCATTGATGATAAAGGTCAAAAACGTAACGCTAAAGTGGGACAAGTTTTAGGTCATTTAGGTTTACAACGTTACGAAGCTACAGAAGCGGAAGCAGGTGATATTATTGCCTTAACAGGTTTAGGCGAATTAAATATTTCGGATACCATTTGTGATCCGAGTGCCGTTGAAGCCTTACCGGCGTTAACCGTTGATGAACCAACCGTCACCATGTTCTTTAATGTAAATAGTTCACCATTTGCAGGGAAAGAAGGGAAATTTGTAACTTCTCGTCAGATTTTAGATCGGTTGAAGAAAGAGTTAGTACATAACGTGGCCCTACGCGTTGAAGAAACGCCAGATCCTGATGCATTCCGTGTATCTGGGCGCGGTGAGTTACATCTTTCCGTTTTAATTGAAAATATGCGTCGTGAAGGTTATGAATTAGCCGTGTCACGTCCTAAAGTTATTTATCGCGAAGTTGATGGTCGCAAACAAGAACCATTCGAACAAGTGACTATTGATGTAGAAGAGCAGCACCAAGGCCCTGTCATGGAAGCATTAGGTTTACGCAAAGGTAACTTAACGAATATGCTACCTGATGGTAAAGGTCGTGTTCGCCTTGATTATGACATCCCAAGCCGTGGTTTAATTGGCTTTAGAACCGAATTTATGACCATGACATCGGGAACCGGCTTGCTTTACTCTACGTTCAGTCATTATGATGATGTTCGTCCTGGTGAAATCGGTCAGCGTATCAATGGGGTATTAATTTCTAATGGTACGGGTAAAGCGTTAGAATATGCGCTACATGGTTTACAAGATCGTGGACGTTTGTTAATTGGTCATGGTGTCGAAGTGTATGAAGGACAAATTATTGGTATTCATACTCGTTCTAACGATTTAACCGTTAACTGTTTAACCGGTAAAAAATTGACCAATATGCGTGCCTCTGGTTCCGATGAAGCGACAACGTTATCGCCACCAATCAAAATGACGCTTGAACAGTCATTAGAATTTATTGACGATGATGAGTTAGTGGAAGTAACGCCATTATCAGTTCGTATTCGTAAACGTCATTTGACCGAGAATGATCGTAAACGTGCGTTTAGAAGTGGCAATAAAGACTAATTCGTTTTGATATGAAAAACCGCAATAACGTTTTTAGCGTATTGCGGTTTTTTAATTTATTCTTGTAGAAGATAAAATAATAGCGAAAAACAGTCCAATATAGAATTCATTAATGTTATACACGTAATACTTAAAACAATAATCTTGCTCTTATTGTTCCTGTGACATTTTGTAATTTAGCTAACATCTCTTGGGCTTTGTCTCTTGTAATATGATCGACATCAATCACCACATAGCCAATATCGGCATCCGTTTGTAAATATTGTCCCGAAATATTTAGGCCTTGTTCAGCAAACAGTAAATTGATCGCATTTAATACGCCTGGTTGGTTTTTATGAATATTCATAAATCGCGATACGCCAGTTAGCGGAATCGGTAATGCCACTTCGGGAAAATTAACCGCTGATAAAGTCGATCCGCTATCTGAATATTTACTTAGTTTACTCGCGACTTCAATACCAATATTTTCTTGGGCTTCTTGAGTTGATCCACCAATATGTGGGGTTAAAATAACATTATCAAATGCCTTTAATGGGGTTTCAAATGGATCAGCATTCGTTGATGGCTCTTTTGGGAAGACATCAATTGCCGCGCCGCCAATATGACCACTATCTAGGGCACTAACTAATGCTTCAATATCCACCACACTGCCACGCGCGGCATTAATAAAAATTGTCCCACGTTTCATGTTCGCTAATTCATTGCACCCAATCATATTTTTTGTCGATGCATTTTCTGGTACATGCATTGAAATGACATCACTAATCGCAAAAAGTTCAGCTAATGAGTTAAGCTGTTTGGCATTACCTAACGGTAGTTTAGTCTCAATATCATAAAAATAGACATGCATACCCAGTGATTCGGCAAGCACACTGAGTTGACTACCAATATGTCCATAACCAATAATGCCTAGATTTTTGCCACGAGCTTCAAACGAACCCACTGCTAACTTATGCCATTGACCCCGATGGGCTTTCGCATTGGCATCCGGCACGCGGCGTAGTAGTAGGATCAGCTCACCAATCACAAGTTCCGCCACTGAACGAGTATTAGAAAATGGTGCATTAAATACAGGAATACCGTATTTAGCCGCGGCGTTGAGATCCACTTGATTGGTACCAATACAGAAACAACCAATACCTGCTAATTTTGGTGCTGCGGCTAAGATCTCCTCTGTGATCATGGTTCGAGAACGAATACCAATAAAACGCGCATCTTTAATCGCTTGTTTTAATTCTTCAGTACTCAACGCACCTTGACGATAATCGATATTGTGATAACCAGAAGCGGTTAACACGTCTACGGCACGTTGATGTATCCCTTCTAATAATAAAAACTTATTTTCATCGTTAATAACTGGCTCAATGTTCATCATATTTACTCACTTTTTATAGTATAAGAATCACCTGCTGTCACTTGCTTAACGCCAGAAGACATCCCAACCAATGCGATATCGGCACAACGATTAGCAAATAGCCCTACTGTCACCACGCCAGCTATTGAATTAATAGTATTTTCTAATTCTATGGGATTGGTGATGACTAAATTATGCACATCGATAATCACATTACCATTATCGGTAATAACATTTTGGCGATAGACAGGATTACCACCCAGTTGAATTAATTGTCGAGCAACATAAGCGCGTGCCATAGGAATGACCTCAATCGGTAATGGAAAATGACCTAAGGTATTAACCATTTTGGTTTGATCAACAATACAAATAAAAGTCTTAGCCATAGCGGCGATAATTTTTTCGCGAGTTAATGCCGCCCCCCCGCCTTTAATCATCTGCAAATTTGGATTGATCTCATCGGCACCATCCACATAAATGCCTAATGTATCAACGTCATTACAATCAAAAACGGGGATACCAAGCTGTTTTAATTTCCTTGTTGATGCCTCCGAACTCGAAACAGCGCCAACAATGTTATGCTTGATGGTGGCGAGCGCATCAATAAAATGCGAGGCAGTCGATCCCGTACCTACACCAATAATCGTATTTGGCTCAACAAATTTTAATGCCGACCAACCCACTGCTTTTTTGAGCTCATCTTGTGTCATATGTTCCCTTTTTTAAAATTTTAAAAGCAATATAGGTA
>NZ_AWGA01000094.1 GCF_000471645.3 Candidatus Schmidhempelia bombi str. Bimp
AAGATCACATGCTAACCAATCTGCAATTTCTCTTGCTCCAAAACCAAATATTTTTTCACTATTAGCATATTTTGTAAGTTTACCTCCCGTAGGAATAAAATCTGAATCGCTCCACCAGAATATAATTTGATCATTTAACATGTTATTTTTTTCCTTTATAAATTGGCCAAGCAGTCGCACCTGTACCATTAGGCTTTTTATAGAAACCTTGTATTTTTAGACCGCTAGTAGAAACTCCTTCCCATCTCTCTGTATTTGAAATTCTTTTTGAATTTTTAAAAGCACTTTCAATTTCCATTTCCGTCTGACGCTTAGACCAGTGCTCAGGGAGAAATGAGGCCTTAGCTTCTTTTTTATACCATTTCCCTGTTGCTGGAGTTCTTATTGATT
>NZ_AWGA01000016.1 GCF_000471645.3 Candidatus Schmidhempelia bombi str. Bimp
CCGCTTGTTTTGAGCGGGGGTTCTATTGCTAAATCGTTATTTTTACTTTTCCGAATTCAAGCACCGCCCCCGCGATGAAATAATTATCACCACGCTAATAATGAGGACGATTAGATTGAGCATGAAATTCATTGTTATAAAATAACCATTAAGCGAATAAAAAATAACTGTATATAAGACAATACGCGATTTAAAAAAAAGTGCAAACATTTTTTTATTTTTTAGATAAATTTTAATTAGGTTATATCGCTTAATTGTGATGTAGGCGCGTTATTTTCGGTTAAAAGTAAGCTTTGATGTGTTAGATTTGTTATCTTTGACAAAAAAATTAATCCATTGAACTAACTAAATTTAAAATAGTTAACTCTTCAAAATTTATACCTATTTATTTGACCAATTTTGTTTTCAACATATCCTAACTTGTTTTTGGGATAGATATCACAAATTAAACAAAAATCTATTTTATTTTATATTACTCAAGATCAATAAAGGCGTAGAATAATTTGACCTATAACAACAGATGATGACTATGATAAAAAATGCCATTTTCCTTGCTATATTGACTACCTCAAGTTCAGTACTAGCAGGCGTTCATTGGGGATACGAAGGTCCAGAAGGCCCCGAAAATTGGGGAAAGTTATCCGCGGAATATCAAATTTGCCAAACTGGTAAAAATCAATCACCCATTAATATTAACCATATTCAGCATGCAAAACTTGATAAAATGGAAATTCATTATGACCAAATTGATGGGAATATTGTCAATAATGGGCATACGATCCAAGTATCGGAAAATGATAACAGTGATTATATTGTCCTTGATGATGAAAAATATTTCCTTAATCAATTTCATTTTCATACGCCAAGTGAGAATCAAATTGAGAGAAAAACCTTTCCCGCTGAATGCCATTTTGTTCATACTGATAAATCTGGGAATTTAATGGTATTAGCAATTATGTTTGAAGAAGGCGATTCCAATCCAGTGGTAGATAAGTTATTTTCAATATTAGATGACGAAGAAAATCATCCTAACAATTTTGCGCACCTAGATATTAGCGCTCTTTTGCCCGTGCAAAAACATTATTATCGCTTTTCAGGCTCACTGACAACACCGCCGTGTTCAGAAGGCGTGATTTGGAATGTTATGGCTCAGCCAGTAACACTATCTAAAGCACAGATAGATCGATTTGAAAAAGTGTTTAAACATCATAATAATCGACCTATTCAACCGCTCAATGGACGCTTGATTGTTGCTGATGAGTAATGTTAGCAATAGATAATCAATACCAAAATAAACTAATATCAAACATTGACTATTCACACGTACCTAAGCTAAAACTAGCTAGAGTATTTTATGAAATGGTTATTTTTATTTAGGAGGGGCAATAGTATTTTAGTAAATTGATAGTATTTGAAAATATGCTTTTACTTCATCACCTAATACCAATTTTATTCATATTGACATGCTGGCTACCCCGTTTAGGGTTGCATTTTAACCCTAGCTTTACTCGTCACATTTCGCAAGATCCTCTTTCAATAAGAGAAGTAATCGCACCACTATCATCGTTAAGATTAATGTATTTGCTTTATATATAAGAGCAATATCAGTGCTCACATAATAGGATATCGGCATACCTAGCTCATTATGCAACTACGCTTTTGAGTCCTTTGCGCCTGCATAAAGCTCAATAGTGTTTGCTATCATCCCTAACCGACTGCTTGATCCACATCGTGAGTAGACCAAACCAATGCTAACCATATAATGTGTAATAACCATTAGTACTAGTTTAGAACGTAGTAATTTAGTGTTGATCAATTGATGCAATATTGCTTCTGCCTAATCAAATGACTAAAAAACCTTGGAATCATGAATAAATTCAACAACCATGCTGGTCACTTTACTTGTTTTAGAAGGAGAGCCCTCCATCTCAAGGAATACCAATTTCATAGTGAAACTTCTCTATAATGGACCTAATTTAACTTCAAAAATTTAAAATTTGTTTCATTTATATAAACTAGCTGAAAATAGTATCAATTATTTACCTCATACCTGATAAATTATTTGTAAAATAATTATGCTAGGAGGCTATTTATAGATATAAATATTAGTTTGCCATATTCAGATTTAAGGTTTACTTCTTATAAATTTATATCTTCTATCATTTTGTTATTAAGTACAAAAGATATGGACCAAAATACTTAAATAGTATCCATTTTGCCAACAATTAATATATCGTTTAATCGTCATGCCATCATTGGTAATGAAAATAGATTAATTAAAAAGGTAAACAGTCTATTTTATAGAAAAATGCAATTACTGTTCAAAATATCACCAATAGAATTCACCAATCAAACCCAATTCCATTAACTACTTTCCTTTCTTGAAAAGATAAGTATAGTAGTTATAAATTTTCATAAACAATAGAGGTGTTTAATGTACGCTGTTATTTTTGGACGTCCTGGATGTCCTTATTGTATAAGAGCAAAAGAGTTGGCTGAGAAGTTATCACAGGATCGTGATGATTTTTCTTATCGGTATGTCGATATTCTTGCCGAAGGAATCACTAAAGATGATCTTTCTAAAAGTGTAGGTAAACCCGTAGAAACGGTACCTCAAATATTTATCGATGAAAAACCTATTGGTGGTTGTACTGATTTTGAAGCTTATGCTAAAGAAAATTTGGGCTTATTCCAATCGTAAAATGACCAATTTACCATTGGTCTTATTTTAAAAAAGGAGCAGATGCTCCTTTTTAAGTATCAAATTAGCTATTTATCCTTATGGCACGCTTATTATAAATTATCGCCCCGGTAATTTTTTCCATGTAACTTCATTGCGTAAATAAGTTGGTTCAACCTCATCAACCGAAGTAAGAAAACCTTTATCCCACATTTTTTGGGCGATAGGTAACATATCTTCAGCATGAGGTAAATTTAATTCAATCCTCTGCGTATTGTCTATCATGTTAGGATAAGTTTGCCATCCAGTCCCGACAGCATAGACGGAATCTGTCGGTTTGAAAGGGTGGAGCGTGGTAAGCACTTGATCGGGATGAATCACTTTTTCACTTCCCATTACTATCCATTCACCGTCGCTATTTCGTTGATATTGTCCAAGATATACTTCATTCATTCTAGCATCAATCGCGGCTATAACATTTTCCGCTTTTACTAGTCGATAAGCACCTTGTGCCAAAGTGGCTAAAGTAGAAACAGCAAGTAGCGGTTTGTCCGCCCCTAATGCTAAACCTTGAGCAATACCTATACCAATTCTGACCCCCGTAAAACTACCTGGGCCTCGTCCAAAAGCAATCCCATCTAAGCATGACAATTGGCAATCTGCTTCAGATAAGATTTGATCGACCATGGGTAAAATACGTTGCGTATGATCACGTTCAGAAACAATAAATTGGCTCAATATTTGATTGTTTTTTAATAAAGCAACTGAACAGGCTTCGGTGGATGTATCTAATGCTAAAAGAGTTAATGACATACGTTCCTCATATTTTTCATAATAAAATCGATGAATGGTAATTATTTAATTTTATTATGGATTTATTTTAATCGATCATTTTGTAAAAAATGGATAACCTTCTTAATATCGCGTGTTCTTGGCGATGGAGGTAAACTGTTTAAAAATGTTGCACCATAGGGTCTCATTACTAAGCGATTATCACAAATAATAATGACGCCACGATCTTGGTTATCGCGGATTAAACGTCCAACGCCTTGTTTTAAGGTGATAACCGCCTCTGGTATTTGAACATCCGAGAAAGGATCGCCTCCTTGCAAAACACAATCTTCCATTCTCGCTTTCATTAACGGATCATCGGGTGAGCTAAAAGGTAATTTATCAATGATAACGCAAGACAAAGCGTCACCACGTACATCAATTCCCTCCCAAAAACTGCTGGTTGCCACTAATAATGCATTACCTTTTTCTATAAACTGTTGTAGTAATTTAGCTTTACTGGTTTCGCCTTGCACCAAAACAGGCAACAATGTCTGTTGTTTAAAGATGGTAGCAAGGTTATTCATCATGGCATAAGAAGTACATAAGAAGAAACATCGACCGCCATTAGCTTCAATAACAGGTAAAAGTATATGCGCTAATTGTTCGGCACTCTGTTTTTCATTTGGTGAAGGTATATAACGTGGCACACATAATAATGTTTGCTGCTGATAATCAAAAGGACTCGCTAATAGCATCGATTTCACCTGCGTTAAGCCTAATCGCTGGGTAAAATAATCAAGACGTTGATCAACCGATAACGTAGCAGAGGTAAAAATCCAACTCCCTTTGCGTTGGTTCATGAGTTCATTAAATTTATCACTAACCGATAATGGGGTGAGCGCAAAGGTAAAATGGTGGGATGTACATTCATACCAATAACTAAAACCAGTTTCATTAATCTGTACGAGTTGTTCTAATAATCTATTATACTCTTTAACCCGTTCTAAACAATTGTCTAAGGCTGTACTACGACCAAGTGCTAATTGAAGCACCTCTTGGCAAAAAGCTAACGCATCAAACACTAAAGGAAGAAAAGTCTTAATTTTGGATTGACGTAACAAATCACGTAAATTGCCTTTAAAACCACTTTCGCCCATGGCTAATCGCAAATCTTGTACACTTTTACTCAATTTGTCAGCACACTTTTGCAACTGTGACATATCTTTTACTTCTGTTCGATAACTTAGATTCATCGCTTTAGCTAAATCAAATAACTGTTTACTTGACAGTTGAATACCAAAATATTGACATGCCAAATCGGGAATTTGGTGGGCTTCATCAAAAATCATCACATCGGCTTGAGGGATCAATTCACCAAATCCAGTATCTTTTACCACAACATCAGCTAAGAATAGGTGATGATTAACCACAACAACGTCAGCATTCATAGCTCGGCGACGGGCTTTTACTACATAACACTCATCGTAATGACTGCATTCACTACCTAAACAATTATCATTAGTACTAGTTAAAATGGACCAAATTTGGCTATCTTCATATACCGTTGCACATTTACTCCTATCACCATCACTGGTTTTAAGTGACCAACGTTTAATATTCGTTAGATCTTGACGTAACGTTTTTGTCAAATCACCAGCAGCTGCGTATTGATGAGATAATCGCTCCAAGCAAAGATAATTACTACGCCCTTTTAATAAAGCAATTTTCCCGGTATACCCCATCGCTTTACGAATTAAAGGCAAATCTTTAGTGAATAATTGATCTTGTAGATTTTTAGAACCAGTAGAAATGATAACTTTTTTATCACTACGGAGGGCTGGCACCAAATAAGCAAATGTTTTGCCAGTACCGGTCCCAGCTTCTACGACTAACGGCTGTTGATTGTTGATTGCTTGCCTAACTGCATTAGCCATCATTTGTTGCGGTTCGCGTGATTTAAAACCTTTTATTGTTTCGGCCAATAAGCCATTAGGGGCAAAATCATCAATCACAGGATAAAAAACTCACTTTATAGTTACTTTTTGTATGTTAAGTGTTTATTTTAACAGAATCTATTCTGAGGTTAAAAAAGTTTTACTCTTAATAATGTCATTTATTAAATAATTTTAAATGATATCCAAATTTTTTCTTATTAAAACTTAAATAGTGAAAATGATCATTGTTTAATCTATAAATTAGGTTAAATATACAAATAATGATCTATCTAAAACATACTCAAAACCAATAAAAGCAAGATATCTATAATTGAAAAATAAAATGTAATATTAATGATTTAGATTATCTAAGTTAGCGATTAAATATACAACTAATTACGATAATAATTAAATACTCATCTTATATTAGGATACAGATTATGAAAGGTATTTGGTAGAAATTAAAACATCTAAATAGGCAGCGCAATCTTAAGACTAAAATTTTAAAAAATAAAATTAAGATACGATTTTTTACCATATTAAAAAACGGTAAAGAAACACCATTTAACGTCAATGATTATCAAACTGTACTTATTTTTATGCATACGATGGGAATTGGTGATGCTATAGTTTGTTCAGGTTTTATCGATATTTTACGTAAGCATAACAAAAAAGTATATATTATTACTGGAAAACGAATCTTTTTGATTCAACACATTTATCTCTATAGATGGATACTTTGAATTTGATAGCCAAAAGCAGATTCATTTAAAAAAAATTATAAAACAGTACCATTTTGATTTAATTGTTGATTTTTCCGATATGGATACTACAGTTACTCATCGGCTATATACCCTGTATGTAACAAAATACCAGCATGCTTTAAGTTTTAATCAACCTAAGCGAACCATGTACGATACCAATATTATCTATAATGAAAATAAACATATCAGCGATCGTATGTTATATGTATTAAAATTATTGAATTTACCCACTAACACTTATCAATATACTGTTAATTTTCCCGAAGCGATTAAAAGTAAAGTAAAAAACTTTATCGCGCAAACTATTCCCAATAAACTGATTATTTTGAATCCTTTTGCATCAGAAAAAATTCATTGCTTGTCAAATAAGTAACTATATGCCTTGTTAATGGAATTAAATAAATATCAACATTATACTATTCTTGTTTTTGATTTAGATAAAAATTTGGATTTTTCCGATTATCAACACGTCATTGCAAATCCTTATTCTGATTTTATTACTTCTGCCTATTTGGTACAATTTGCTGAGTTGGTGATTACAGTTGACACTTCGGTTGTCCATTTAGCAACGGCGTTAAATAAAAAACAAATTGCAATTGATAATAATCGTTTATTTAATAATCGTTTTGATAATAATGTGGTATGGGGACCAAATAGCGATAAGGCTGTGCAAATCACAACAAACGACTATTTGAATACCGAACAAGGTGACGTTATCGCCAATCTGCCTCCTGATATTATTATTGAGGCGATACATCATTACATGGCAGCGGTATCTGTCAATGCCGAATCGATTTAATCGAGTCTAGTTTTAAAAAAGTTTAAATAATCTCTCGTTATTAATAAAATGAAATTAAATAAAAAAGATTGATTTATTAGCCACTGTATACATAATATGTTAATAATCATTATTATTTTTATTACTGAATGGGCTAAGTGATGACTATACAACCTTTTATATCAATTGTCATCCCAGCATATAATGCTGAACAATATTTAACAACGACGTTGACCTCGGTTTTTAATCAGACCTACACTAATTTTGAAGTGATTGTGATAAACGATGGCTCGGTTGATAATACTGAAACTATTTTAATTACGCTGCAACAGCAAGAACCAAGACTTAAAATAATTAATCAAGCAAATCAAGGTATCGCTATCGCACGTAATAGAGGAATAACTCAGGCTTCAGGTGAATTTATCACCTTTATTGATAGTGATGATCGCTGGCATCCGACTTTTTTAGCTAAAATGGTCGCGCGCCAGCAGCAAACTAATGGCGAGGTGATATACACAGGTAACATTGATTCTGCTATTCATACGGATAAACCAAGAATCAGTGATTTTCGAGAACAAGATAACCTTTGTGGCTATTTAACTCAACAATCATTATTACATATTGGATGTTTATTAATACGAAAAGCTTTCCTTAAAAAGCATCAAATAAGCTTTAATCCTGCATTGAAAACGGGGGAAGATATTGTCTTTATTTGCCATTTATTCTGCTTAACTAATGCCTACAGCGTACCAGAATACCTTTATTATTATACTCACCGTGATGATTCGATTATGCGTAAACCTTGGACAAAGCAAGATTATTTGAATGATTTAATGGCATGGCAAGAACTCGAACAAATTATTAAACAGCGTTATCAACAACAAGATAGAGATCACGTTATTGCATTAGTTGAATCAAAAATTATTTATTATAAACTGCGCTTACTATGGCTTTTATTAGTTATTGGTCGTCATCAAGAACTGACTGAGTTGTTAAATGATGAATTTCTTACTTACAATGGTCATCATCTAAACTATTTACCTAAAAAATACGCAGGTATACGTCGAAAAATCATCTTGTCTAAAAATAAGCTGCTATGGAAATTAATTAACATTACTTATCCTAGACATAAAATAAACCTTGTCTAATTATTAATAGATAATGGTTATATTATCTATGATAAGCAAATAACTATAGCACTAATTCAATAATTGATATAATATAAAAGAATTATTTTTATTTGCTTAATATTTTATGAAAAATTTTATCATCAACTTGCCACAATCAGTGGAAAGAAAAAATAATGTTATATCGCAGTTATCTCAATTATCAATTGAGCCTAATTTTATTGAAGCAGTAGATGGTTCATTATTGACTCCAGAAGAATTAGAAAATAAAGTGATTGGTCGTAATTATTTATCACCAGGTGAAATAGGTTGCGCCCTCAGTCATCTAAAAATTTATCAGATTATGATTGAAGAACATATCCCTTATGCGCTTATTTTTGAAGATGATATACAACTTTCACCGATGTTCACGCCTAATGTATTAACGCAAATAGAATCATTTCTTCAGAAAGTTCCTGATACGCAGCCCCATGCCATACTTTTATATGATACGGGGTTTAAAAGTAAGCCGCTCACCAAATTGAACGAGACGATAACCATCAACAAAATGGTTAATGGGTTTACCGCACATGCTTATTTTATCAATCTTCAAGCAGCTAAAAATATTTTGGCCATTCAAAGTCCACTAAAATTTGAAATTGATGCATGGAAACATTATATTTATTTAGATCAATTACAGCTTAATTGCGTTATTCCATCTTTAGTCCATCAAGATAGGCAAATAGCTTCAATTATAGCACAACAAAAAGGACGAGACTTCTCCGATCCCAATCGTCGAAAGCTCAAAAAAGCTAATTTCAATTTACTTTTTAGGGCATTACCCTGGCAGAAAAGATTAAAAACCTATCTATTTAGGCTCTATAAAAATCTTAATTTATAAACTTGATAATAGCCTAACTATTTATTAAAGGCAACATGATCGTGTCAGGATCGATTTCATTAATGTTATACCGATAATAAGCTATCGTAACATCTTGCTGCTCAAAATGTGCAGGAAACCATTTACGATAAGGTTGTTGAGGATTATCACTCATATAAAAAGTGGCTAATGGTTTATTTAATGCTGCCGCGGCATGGACAATCGCCGTATCAGGACTTATTACCAACAGAGCATTGCGTATTAATTCAATAGAATCAAAAATAGTTGTGGTATTATCATACATAATAAATTGATTGTTCGGCAGTTGAGTTCGCAATTGCTGACTAACTTGTGGATAGGTAAGAATAAGACATTTTTTATTTGGAAAAACGGTTTTTAGTTTGGTTAGCCATTTTAGCTGATTTTCAAGTGAAAATTTTTTATGATTAGCCGCGCCAAAAAAATTAATCGCAATATAATCGTTTTGAGCTAAATAAGTGTGACAAAAGGCCTTTAATTCTGGTGATACAGAGAATAGCGGCAAATAACTATAACGGTTAATATCGCGATATCCCAATAACCTGAGAGCTTGTTGATAATCATAACTGATATGCTCATTATTCGGTGCTATATTAATTGTAAATAATTTAAAATTAGCTTTATTATAGCCTATATTTTCTGGGGCTTTGATAGCGCGAATCAATACCAGATCACGATTTCTAAGCACCTCCGTTAAATCGATAACTACATCATAGTGGTGTTTGGCGATGCGGCGACCAAGTGTCCAAAACGGCAATAAGGCTCTTTTGTTGGTTACATACAATGAATCAATATAAGGATTATGGCTAAACAAGCATTGCGTCTCTTTAGCAACGACAACCCCAATGTGGGTATTAGGCGCTTGCTTTTTAATTTCCTGATAAACAAACGATGAGACCAGATAATCGCCGATTTTACCATCATGTCGTATAAATAAAATCTTCAAATTAGTGAATGAATTTGAAGATTTTTGTGAGGATGGCGCTTTATCTAATAACCATTTTCCCAAAGATAAACGAATTCGTTTTAAATAAGACTTAATTTTTTTATGAGTATGTTTCATCGCGCCCTACCTAATTTTTTATATTATTTACCAATCCCATATTCACGTAATTTATTCGCTACTGCGGTATGTGATAAACCGAGCCGTTTTGATAACTTACGCGAACTAGGATAATCAATATAAAGTTGAGCTAATACTTTATGTTCAAACTGTTTAATCATCTGTTCTAGACTTTTATTTTCTAATTTTGCCAATGATAAATATTCATCATTTATGGTATTTGGATCAATAGGCAAACCAACGTCATTGACGCTTAATGTTGAATTAGGCATAGGCAATTGCGCTAATGCCGAATACAGTACATTTTTTAATTGGCGGACATTACCTGGCCATGCATAGTTTAATAATACTGATACCAAATCATGGGCTATTCTAGGAGAAGCTATGCCTTGTTTATGAGAAAATTCAGTAATAAACAATTGCGCTAACGATAAAATATCATCATACCTTTCGCGTAAAGGAGAAATATGTAAAGCTAAAACATTAAGACGATAATAGAGATCTTCTCGGAACAAGCCTTGCTCGACTAATGAATATAAATTCCGTCTAGTTACACAAATAATTCGTACATCTACTTTAATTTGGTTATCATCACCTACACGACGAAAAGTTCCATCATTAATAAAACGCAATAATTTAGTCTGCATTCTAGGAGACATTTCATCAATACCATCAAGTAATACTGATCCGCCATGAGCTTGCTCAAAAAAACCTTTTTTCCCCGTAATAATGCCAGGATAAGCCCCTGGGGCATACCCATAAAGTTCACTTTCCACCACTTCATCCGGTAAAGCCGCACAATTTAAAGCTAAAAAGATCTGTTCGCCGCGTTGGCTATATTGATGACAGGCAAGTGCGAGGAGATCTTTGCCAGTACCTGTCTCCCCTGAAATCAATAGAGGTTCACGCTGCCGAGCAAAAGCTTTCGCCTGAGCAACCAATTTATGCATTGCTTGACTTTTGGTTATGAAAATATCAAAACTTTGTGTCGTTGCTGGTTTATCTTCAGCTAATGTCGCCATCAAGTAGCGCACTGGCTGCATAATAAAGGTTATTTTAGTTTGAGCGATAACGGTTTGTAATAAATATTGTTGACCATTGATAACAAATACATGACGGGTTAGTTTTTGAGAAGTAAGCGGCTCACTCACTTGAAAATAGTGTTGATAATTAAATTTTATCGGTTGATGTGAGGCTGGAAACGAGAATAGCTCATCAGCAGCCTGATTTGCAGTTAATAAATAACCTTGTTTATCGACTTCTACAATAGCAATGGGTGAAAAGTGAGATTGCATTTTAAATGACTTCCTTTACCAAAGACTAATTTTTTGAAGCTAACCATTGTTGATTTAACCGTTGCATCTGTTCATGACAACATTGCCAGCGGTAAGTTTTTCGCAATTCATTATAATTCATTCTATTTTGATGTAATAATGATTTTGGCTTAGTCGTCGCAATAGGAGGTAAATGATCTAGTACTTCAATCACACCTTGGCGATGATTACAAATTAAAGCCATATCACAACCCGCATTTAGCGCCGCTTGTGTTCGTTCAGTATAACTTCCCATAAATGCGGCACCTTCCATGGATAAATCATCAGAGAAAATAATCCCTGAAAAGGCCAGTTGTTGTCTTAATACCGTGGTTAACCAATAATGTGACCCACTCGCTGGCTTGTCATCGAAAACGGGATAAATAACATGTGCTGGCATAATGGCATCTAATTTATTATTAGCTATCAACTGAGTAAATATACGCATGTCGTGTAAAATTTGTTCACTACTGCGTTTATCAATAGCGGTATCTTGATGAGAATCCACTAATACCGCACCATGTCCAGGAAAATGTTTACCCGTGACTTTCATTCCTCCTGCATGTAAACCATCGATCATACTGTTTGCCATAATCGACGCTATATTTACATCAGAATGAAATGATCGTTCGCCAATAGCGGGGCAACGATGACCTAAATCAAGTACGGGAGTAAAGCTAATATCGATATCAACAGACGTTAATTCTGACGCAATTAACCAACCCGCATTGTAAGCCGCCGTTTTTGCCTCATCCAATGGTAATAACGCAGCATACGATTGAGCGGCAGGAATGGTGGTAAAATCGTCTTGAAAACGCTGCACGCGCCCTCCTTCGTGATCCACGGCAATCACCAAACGCTCAGTGCTAGCAAGGCGAATTTCACGAATCAGCTCACGTAATTGAGCAACATTTTCAAAATTGCGTTTAAAAAGGATAATACCACCCACTAAGGGATGCTGTAATATTTCCCGATCTTCCGCCGTTAAACAAAGCCCGTCTACATCTAACATTATCGGTCCCATATCTTAGCCCCTTATTCTATTTTTTACATTCATGACTTAGCATATAACACTTTAACTACATCGCCATATCAGGTAAATGCGCTATTGATTGGTGCCAAATAATTTCGCCCGTCCTCGTTGAAAGCAGTTCAAGCGTAGCATTTACATCATCTTTTGTTGTTGATAATTGATCGATGCTGGCAAATAAAACTAAATCTGTTTTTAAATAACGCGCTAAGGCAACCATTTTTGCGCGTGACAATAACTTATCATCAGCGGAAATCCCTAAAGCTTGTTTACCCTGATAAACGGTCATTTTATCAACAAGATGATATTGGGATTTCTTCTTTAAAACTTGCATTAAACTTGCATTAATTTTTTCAATGGGAAGATAATCATTGGTATTATTTTTTACATCACTGACCAGCAACACCTTATTCGAGATAGGTTGAGGAACCTTTAACATTTCATCCACTAAGGGCGAAAAGATATTTTCCCAATCAATCATCATATTTAATTGAGGTGGAGCGGTAACGGTTATTGCTGGCGGCGGCACCTCAAGTTCACCTGAGTCTGTCACTGAATGGTCATTATTAGGGGTAACGAGTTGGCAGCCATTTAGTAGGACAGCAAATAAAGCAATAGCCATCCAATATAATTTTATTTTCATTCTTATTATCCATTAAAACTTTATTATTTGTTCACCAATTTGCCTAACGTTTCGCCACCTAATAAGTGCATATGAAGATGAAATACTTCTTGTCCTGCATCACGGTTACAATTGATTATCAAGCGATAACCACTTTCATCAATTCCCTCTTGCTTGGCGATTTGTGCAGCAACAATGAGCATATGCCCTAATGTGGCTTCGTCTTCCGCCTCTACCTCATTTAAGGTTGGAATCAATTTATTCGGAATGATTAGTATATGCGTTGCGGCCTGAGGCGATATATCTCGAAAAGCAGTTACGCGCTGATCCTGAAACACAATATCAGCTGGAATTTCATGCCGAATAATTTTACTAAATATGGTTTCTTCCGCCATTATAGGCTCCTTATTTATTGTAGTTGCTGTTTGAAAAGTTGACAAAAGTTGTGAGTTGTTTGTTGAGCTAAATGTTCTAAAGAGACATTTTTTAATACAGCTAAATACTCTGCGACCTCACGTACATAAGCTGGTTGATTAGGTTTACCACGATAAGGTACTGGTGCTAAGTAGGGAGAATCAGTCTCAATCAATAGACGATCAAGCGGAATATAGCGTACCACTTCACGTAAATCATGCGCATTAGCAAAAGTGACTATACCAGAAATTGAAATATAAAAACCTAAATCAAGTAATTTCTCAGCAGTTTGGCGATCCTCAGTAAAGCAGTGTAAAACCCCAGATAGTACATTTTCCTCTTTTAAAATCGCTAAAGTGTCGTGTTTCGCTTGGCGTGTATGAACAATGATCGGTTTATCTAATTGACGTCCTAAACGAATATGGGTTGCAAATGCTTGCTGTTGTAATTTTAGATTATCTTTTTGGTAGTAATAATCTAACCCGGTTTCCCCCAATGCTATTACCGCTTTATCGCTTGCCAAATGTTCAAATAGCACAGGATCAAATGGTTCATCGTCTAAATTAAGGGGATGAACGCCACAAGATAGCATAACATTTGGTCGACCATTTACTTGTTTTTTTAAGGTTTGATATCCAGATAATGTCGTTGCCACGGAGAGACAATACTTAACATCTTGTTGCTGGGCTTGTTGCAAAACCTGATCCAGATCCGTTTTACTATAATCTAGACCATCTAAATGACAATGTGAATCAACTAATATCATAATTATAACTCTTTAAAATAAGATCAATCATTTATTGCACTAATGTTGCGATGAATGTTCAAAGTCACGTGTGGGTTTAATGGTTGCCCAACTTCGGCAAGCTGGACATAACCAATAAATAGCATTTACCGTAAAACCGCAACGTACGCAGCGGTAATTAGGAATGGTTTTAATCTGTTCCCCAACCATATTCCTTAATAAGATTAAACTCTCTTTAGCACGCCCCGCTTCTGCTTCGGCTAGATGATAATCCATCAAGCGATAAAACCCTTTCAAATTAGGATGGCGGATCAATTCACGGGAAAGATAGTGTTGAGCGGCATCTAAACCACGCTGTTGTTGAATAATATCCGCAAACATAAGCACCGCACTACTGCCAGTATCCGCCTCAACACAGCGTTTTAAAAAATGTTTAAACGCCTCTTGCTGATCAAGCTTGTCAAAACAAATTTTTAACAAAGGAAGAGATTCACTAACAAATTCTTTATCTTGTTCTAAGATTTGAGTAAGATCTAAAATCGCTTTATCATATTGCTGTTGTGCGATCCAAAGCCGACCAAGCATCAATGAAGTTCTAGCGCAATGTTTATCTGAAACGCGGGATTTTTGAAGATAGATAAAAGTTTTATCGTAATCTTCTGCCGCCATAGATAACGCAGCCAATTCGCAGTAAAATTGAGCAATTTTTTGATTATATTCACTTTTACCTAAACGTACCAAACGTGTTGCTGACCAAATCGCTTTTTGCCATTCACTGGTTGATTGATAAATAATAATAAGTTGCTGTAACGCGCTTTGTGCAAATTCTTCTTCATCGACCAGCTGATTAAATACGTCTTCTGCGCGGTCATAAAAGCCAGCAACCATATAATCTTTACCTAATTGTTGGATCGCCAGTAAACGCTGCTCAAAGGTTAGCGAAGCACTTTCCACTAACGCTTGGTGTATACGTATGGCTCGATCTACCTCACCGCGTGAGCGAAAAAGATTACCTAACGTCAAGTGCGCCTCAAGGGTACTCGAATCTTCTTTTAGCATATCTAAAAAAAGATCAACGGCTTTATCTTTTTGATTAGATAATAAAAAATTTACGCCATTAACATATTCACGCGATAAACGATCAGAATCACGTTGATAAGTTTGACGTGCATTTCTGCTTCCCATATACCAACCATAACCAGCAGCTATGGGCAATAACAGAAATAACAATTCAAACATAGCGTTAATTATTCTCGCTTGAGCTCATTGGGTCATTCGTCATTAATTCATTTTTACGATTAATGGCGACTTCTTGTTCATAGGACTTTTCTAATTTTCTTAATTTTCGTTGTGCTGTATTCAGCTTTAATCTAACTTTGATATAAAAAATCCCCGTTAATAACCACCCTAATAGGAAACCAACACTTAATAATATCCCCAGTAAATTAGAAAGCCTAAATTGTCCTTGATCAATTAAATAATCAAAATCGACGATCTGATTATTATTGGTACCAATCGTGAATGCTACCGCTAATAAGAATAAGATCAAAATCAAATATATTAAAAATTTCATAACACCCCTTCATTTAATAAAGCCTTGTACTCATGACTTATTCTACTATATGCCATCTTATTGCACAAAAAGAAGTAATCAAAGCAACCCAAAATCCTAACAGTGAGCCTAATATAAGATCAATAGGATGATGCATACCTAGTGATAAACGACTAAGTTCAATCAAGACTGCCCAACCAATAATCATGCTAGTCAATAAATAGTGACGCCTAAAACCAACCAATAACATTATCATATATGCCCAAGTCGTGGCAAATACTGTATGTCCTGAAGGAAATGCGTAACCTGTTTCAGTACGCCAATATTCTCTTAGCCATTGTGGAATTTCATTACTATTTATTAATTGGGTATTGATTAACTCTCGCCGTTCAGGACGAGGTAATGAATAAAAATAATGATCTTCTATTGCGTATTTTTTCTCAATCCACAACACAAAAGGACGCGATTCACTCATATAGTTTTTTACAATTGATTTAATACCTTGTCCAAGTAACATTGCTCCCGCTAAAATGACACCAAGTAAAAAGCATTGAGTAAAATAGCGCAAATGTAAAACGTAACACAATATTAACCAAAGCGATAAACAAGTTAATACCGCCCACTTAAGATCGGCCGTATGCGTTATCCAGAGTAAAACCTTTGAAAAATCATTTATCACGGTTGGTTGCCAATACCAATTTAGGCATAACGTGACAATAGGCGTAATCAAAAATAAACCGAATAGTGCGAGGAGCTTTTTTACATTGCTGAGCATCAAATAACCTTAAAATAACCCATATATTAGACTGTACTATTTTAACATATATAATATAGTGCTATTAGAAGTATTTTTTATTTGGAGAATCACATGAAATTAAAACGCGTCGCTCAAGCAAAATTGCCAACAACCTGGGGCGAATTTACCATGGTTGGTTTTGAAGAAATTGCGACCGGAAAAGATCATATTGCATTAGTATACGGTGATATTTCCCAAAATGAGCCACTATTAACGCGTATTCACTCAGAATGTTTAACTGGCGATGCACTGTTTAGTCTACGTTGTGATTGTGGCTTTCAGTTAAAAGCAGCAATGCAACAAATTGTTCAAGCGGGTAAAGGCGTTTTACTCTATCATCGCCAAGAAGGGCGTAATATTGGACTATTAAATAAAATTCGGGCTTACGCACTACAAGATCAAGGATTAGATACCGTTGAAGCAAATTTACAATTAGGTTTTGCCGCAGATGAACGTGATTTTACTCTATGTGCTGATATGTTGTATTTATTGGGTGTCAAACAGGTACGGCTACTTACCAATAACCCCGAAAAAATCCGAGTTTTAGCTGAGGCAGGGATTAATATTGTCGAACGAGTTGCGCTTATTGTTGGTGAAAATCCCAATAACCAGCACTATTTAGCCACAAAAGCCTTAAAAATGGCACATCTTCTACCGCATTCAAATAATGACTAATTGCTTCGTGACAGGGAAATTAATGATATTGTGATTCAATATCATTAATTTTCTTTATTACTTTTACTTCTTTTGATCTAATCGTAATACGCCACCACGAGCTAACTGATCATCACGAATTTCATGAATAATGATCTGTACTGCTTCAGGGCTACAATCTAAGGTTTGCACAATAGCCTCGGTCACACGTTTAACCATTTGCCGTTTTTGTTCAACCGTTCGTCCCTCTAAACAGTCAATAATTACATTGGGCACGGTAATACTCCTTTTTATTTAATGGCATTAAAACACGCAAATTAATATCGTCGCTAGCGATCAATAATTATTATTTTTGTAATATCTCATCCACAAGCAAAATATCTTCATTATGGCAAATGCCAATATCTGCCGCTAATATATCACGAGCAATCGTATGTGCTTCCTCAAGCGAATGCATTAAATAAGTGCCACATTGATATTGATTTAATTCTGGAATAGCTGACTGTTGTTTAACATTCAATACATCTTGCATTGACTTTTGCCACGCTGCCTGAACTTGTTGTTCGGTCGGTGTTCCTATCACACTCATATAAAATCCAGTACGGCACCCCATTGGGGAAATATCGATAATTTCAGTTTGATCATCGTTTAAATGATCACGCATAAACCCCGCAAAAAGGTGCTCCATGGTGTGAATACCTTTTTCTGGCAATAATGCTTGATTAGGTTTAGTAAATCGTAAATCAAAAACCGTAATATTATCCCCTTTGGGCGTGCGCATTGTTTTTGCTACACGCACAAAAGGTGCCCGCATTTTAGTATGATCCACTTTAAAACTGTCTAGTAATGGCATAATCGTATCCTTATTTATTCACTTTCTTTGATCAGATTAATCAGTTGTATTTCATCGATGATCTCGATACCTAATTCTTGTGCCTTGGTTAATTTTGAGCCTGCCGCTTCGCCAGCAATCACTAAATCAGTATTTTTAGAAACAGTGCCGGTCACTTTTGCACCTAATCGTTTTAGTAACGTCTTTGCTTCATCTCGCGTCATCTGTCTTAAGGTACCGGTTAAAACAACGGTTTTATCTTTAAAAAAGGTATTATGTATTAGTTGATGATTTACTTCTGGTGCATGCCAGTGAATTCCTATTTCAGTACTTAATAATTGATCAATAACTTGACGATTATGGGGTTCGCGGAAAAAAAGGTAAATATTATTGGCAACTACATTACCCACATCAGTCACTGTACTTAACTGCTCTGGATTAGCTTGTTGAATAGCTTCCAATGACCCTAGTTCATTGGCTAAATTTTCAGCTAACACTTCCCCTACATTGGGAATCCCTAACGCATAAATAAAACGATTTAATGTTGTTGATTTTGATGCCGTTAGTGCTTGCAAAATATTATTAGATAATTTTTCACCAACTTTATCTAAAGTACAAAGTTGGGGGAGATTTAAACGATAAAGATCGGCTGGGGTAGTGACATACTCTTTATCAACCAATTGCTCTACTATTTTATCGCCCAGTCCATCAACATCCAATGCTTTACGTGAAACAAAATGTTTTAACGATTCTTTACGCTGTGCGGGGCAAATTAAGCCACCACTACAACGAGCAATCGCTTCCCCTTCAACTCGAACAATCACAGAACCACAAACTGGACATTGTGTCGGGAAATGAATAGCTTTAGACTCCGCAGGCCTACGTTCTAAGACGACGGAAACCACTTTAGGAATAACATCACCTGCACGGCGAATAATGACAAAATCCCCTTCACGTAAACCTAAACGTTCAATTTCATCACTATTATGGAGTGTCGCATTACTAACCGTCACACCAGCGACTTGCACGGGTTCAAGGCGTGCAACGGGTGTAATAGCCCCTGTGCGTCCCACCTGAAAATCAACCTGCTTTAATTGGGTGATCTGCTCTTGTGCTGGGAACTTAAACGCCGTTGCCCATCTTGGTGCTCTAGCAACAAATCCTAGCTGTTGTTGTTGATCAATGCGATTGACTTTAATTACCACACCATCAATATCAAATCCCAGCGTCATACGCTGTTTTTCTATACTGTTATAATAATCAATAACTGCTTGAGAAGAAGTCCTTAATTGTATTTTATCACTTACAGGTATGCCCCATTGTTTAAACAACATGAGACGCTCATAGTGTGTGTCGGGTAATTCCCCGCCCGAAAAAACGCCAACTCCATAGCAAAAAAAAGTTAATGGTCGTTTCGCGGTTATTTTAGGATCAAGTTGTCGCAATGAACCTGCGGCCGCATTACGGGGATTAGCAAATATTTTTTCGCCATGCTTTTCAGCATCATGATTCAGTTTGGCAAATCCCTTATGAGTCATATAGACTTCGCCACGGATCTCAAGGCGCTCAGGTATATGGCTACCGTGTAATCTTAATGGAATCGCTTTAATTGTTCGAATATTGGCAGTGACATCTTCACCGGTCGCGCCATCACCGCGCGTTGCCGCTTTGACTAACTCTCCTTTTTCATACAATAAACTAACGGCTAAACCATCCAATTTTAATTCGCAACAATAAATCATGTCGTCTTCTGTCACGCCTAACCGTTCGGTTACACGTTTATTGAAGGCTAAAAAACTTTCTTCATCAAATACATTATCTAATGACAGCATAGGTTGTTCATGAGTAACCGTACCTAATTGTGATAAAGGCGTCGCTCCAACGCGTTGAGTTGGTGAGTCATTAGTTACCAATTGTGGGTATTGCGTTTCCAATTTTATAAGTTGTTGCATTAACTTGTCATATTCAACATCAGGGATTTCTGGCGCATCAAGAACATGATAACGATACTCATGGTATCTTAATTGTTGGCGTAACGCATTGATAGTTTGTTCAACTGAATTTAAATTTTGACTCACAGACTTCCCTTTACTACTATTAGTTTTGCAATAAAGCGTATTAACTTTAATAAGGTTTTATTGCTTTTAGGCTTAAAAATAGATGGCTAAAATTGGTATTATTTATCTATTACTCTCTTTATTCTTTCACGATAACTGGCAATTTTTTGAGGTGTAATCATATGGTGTTCATCATCTAAAACAAGACCATTGACATCATCAGCTATCCGCTGTGCCGACTGCAACATCATTTTAAAATTTTGCTGATTATCACCAAAAGCAGGAATCATCATAAATAATGATATGCCTGGCGTTGACATATTAGGCATTGTTTCTGGATTGAGGTAACCTGGTTTAACCATGTTCGCTAAACTAAACAATACTGAACCATTACCAGCAGGATCAACATGTCGATGGAAAATCTGCATTTCCCCGTACTGAAAACCAGCTTGTAAAATACTATTCAGCAGCTTATCACCTGCTAGTTTATCCCCATTAATTCCTGTGACATGTAACACTAAGACATCTTGTTGTTGATGAGTTAATACATTAGCCTCAGATATTGGCTCTGCATTATTAATATCGTCACTATCATTCAAATCAGCGAATAAATCACATTGTATTGGTTCTGGTTCTTCTATTTCTGCTTCTGGCGATATTAATACCTGTTCATTTTGCTTTATTGTGGATTCTATTTCAGGTTCATCAGTACCGTCGGCAACAATGTTATCATTAATGATATTCGTAGGTTGGGTCGCCTCTTGTAAAACAATACGATGCTCTTTAGTGTGCTGTGATTTCTTATTGTTTTTATTAAAAAGTGAAGAACGTTCTTTTTTATTAATCCAAAAGCCATGTATCAATAATGCCAAAATTGCCAATAATGCAACTACAATGAGGATTAAACGTAAATTATCCATAATACCTGTCTCAAATCGATTAGATATAATTCTATTTAATTATAACAATAAAATTAAATAGAAAAATTTATTTTAAATTAACTTTGTGCATATATTACTTCATTTTATGAATAAACAACAAATAACACTAAATAATAATTTTTACCGATTTTTATTCGAATTTATTTTAATTAAGTTAAGTGAATAGTTTATACTAGTAAATACTTATACTGATATGGTTTGTAAGAATTATGATTTAATTTATTTATCAATAAATAAAAAGCGCTAACACAATGTAATATTTTTAGTAGTATGTGCTATCTAGCTATGCTTTACTTACACTCTGTGCTCTTCTTTGCTAGAATCCTCACTACATCTTGTAACAATCAAAACTCATACTTCTATTTTGGGAATTAGGAAATACGAAATATAAAACTGGATATTGACTGAGGTATATTGAAACTATGAAATTAATAAAAATTTTTACGCCCATCGCGATGACATTAGCTCTTTCTGGTGGGTTCTTTATTTTAACAGGATGTAAGGATGAAAATCCGAATTCTCAATCAAAACAAATACCAACTTTACCCGTACATGTTTATAAAGTAGAACCTGTTGATTACACTATTAAAACTGTCTTGCCAGGACGTGTTATCGCTTCACGAGTTGCTGAAATTCGACCACAAGTTAGCGGTATCATTTTAAAACGCGAATTTATTGAAAGTACTGATGTTAAAGCAGGACAATCACTCTATCAAATCGATCCAGCAATTTATCAAGCGACATACGATAGCGCTATGGCTAATTTAGAAAGTGTGCAAGCCAAAGCCAATATTGCTCAGTTAACCCTAAATCGTTACAAGGGGTTATTAGCAACGAGATCAATCAGCCAACAAGATTATGATCAAGCCGCCGCTGATCTAAAACAAGCAATGGCTCAAGTCATGGTCGCACAAGCCAATGTCAATTCAGCAAAAACTAATCTTGATTACACCAAAGTCTATTCTCCTATCGATGGTTACATTGGTAAATCCAATGTGACTGAAGGTGCATTGGTATCTGCCGGTCAAACCACACCAATGGCATTAGTTCAGCAACTTGATCCTATCTATATTGATATGACACAAGCGGTCATTAAATATGAACAAAATGAACAACACAAAGGAATCCTTTATCAAGCGCCTGAAAAAACCAAAGTGGAACTCTTTTTTAGTGATGGGACGCAATTTCAGCAAGATGGTTATATAAAATTCTCGGACAAGACAGTCAGTGAAACCACGGGGACGGTCACATTAAGAGCTGAGTTTGCTAACCCATCTGTTATCGATAAAAACGGCTCTCAGCAACGTCGATTATTGCCGGGTATGTTTGTCAAACCAGTTGTTACATTAGGGACGATTAAAAATGCTATATTAGTACCACAAAAGGGGATAACCAGTAATGTAAATGGTCAATACACGGCTAAAGTGGTAAACGAGCAAGGTCTGGTTGAACAACGTGATAATATTAAAGTCTACGCGGGTGTAAAAAATTATTGGATTGTCACTGAAGGTATTCATATCGGTGATCAAATTATTGTATCTGGTTTAATGAATCTTAGTGCAATTCCCGCTGGTGTACCTGTTAAAGCCAATATTCTTGGTACTGAATCATTAACGCAACAACAAGTTAATGAAATTATCGCTCAAAATACCAAGTAATCAGGGAGTTAATAAATAATGGCTAAGTTTTTTATCAACCGCCCTATTTTTGCATGGGTAATTGCAATTATGATGATGCTGGGCGGGCTATTGGCAATTAAATTATTGCCAGTAGAACAGTATCCCGATATTGCGCCGCCTGCTGTTACGGTAACCGCTACTTATCCTGGTGCTGATGCGCAAACTATCGAAAATACTGTCACCCAACTTATTGAACAAAATTTAACTGGTATTGATAATTTAATTTATATGAAATCAACCAGTAGTTCAGCTGGTGTGGTGCAAACTACGCTAACTTTTGCGCAAGGGACCAATCCAGATGTAGCCCAAGTGCAAGTACTAAATAAAGTTGAGGGCATTAAATCACGTCTACCTGATAGTGTTCAAAAGAATGGGATTTCAGTCGCTAAAAATAACAGTAACTTTTTAAAAGTTATTGGCTTTTATTCTAATAATCCAAATAAGACACAAGCAGATATCGCCGATTTTGTTTATTCAACGGTTCAAGATCCTGTGCGTCGCATACAAGGTGTTGGTGATACCACATTATTTGGTTCCGAATATGCGATGCGCATATGGCTTGATCCAAATAAATTGACCTATTATAAATTGTCGACTAACGAGGTTACCGCAGCGATACAGGCACAAAACGCGCAAGTAACCGCAGGGCAGCTCGGTTCTGATCCGGCGATTGAGGGGCAACAATTAAATGCGACTATCACGGCTCAATCACGTTTAAAAAATGTTGAGCAATTTGAAGATATCCTTGTCCGTGTGAATCAAGATGGATCTAAAATATTATTAAAAGATATAGCTCGCATTGAATTAGGCGCATCAGATTATAATTTTTTATCGCGCCTTAATGGACATGTTGCAGCGGGTTTAGCTATTTATTTAGCAGCAGGTGCAAATCAGTTAGAAACCTCGACATTAGTAGACCAAAAAATCCAAGAGTTATCTTCTATTTTCCCTGAAGATATCCATTTTATTATGCCATACGATACAACACCATTTGTTAAAATTTCAATTCATAATGTTGTTGATACGTTAATCGAAGCCATTTTCTTGGTTGTTATCGTTATGTACGTATTTTTACAGAATTTTCGTGCAACCATTATTCCAACCATTACTGTTCCCGTCGTATTACTTGGGACGTTTGCAGTACTTTATATTTGTGGGTTTACGATTAATACCCTGTCTATGTTTGCTATGATCTTAGCCATCGGTTTATTAGTCGATGATGCGATCGTAGTCATTGAAAATGTAGAACGAATCATGGATGAGGAACAGTTGTCCCCTCATGATGCCACGGTCAAATCAATGGAGCAAATTACACCCGCACTGGTAGGGATTGCCGTTGTATTGTCTGCCGTGTTTGTGCCTATGGCCTTTTATGGTGGGGCTGCTGGGGGAATCTATCGTCAATTTTCTATCTCCATCGTTACGGCAATGGTATTGTCGGTGTTAATGGCGATTATCTTAACGCCGGCGCTGTGTTCAACTATTTTGAAACCACCGGCTAAATATCGTCATCCAAAAGCAACGATGTTTGATAAATTAGCCAAAATACCCCCTTTTAGTTGGATTGATCACGCCTTAGATATCTTTTTCAATTGGTTTAATAAAACCTTCGAAACCAGCCGTAATATCTATGAACACGGTGTAATTAAAGTCGTTAAAAATCCTGTGATTAGTTTTGTGGCTTATGCGCTTATCTGTGTGGCATTAGTTTTTGGCTTTATGCGTTTACCAACTGGTTTTTTACCAAGTGAAGATCAAGGCTCGCTGATTTTGATGGCAGAATTACCACCGGGTTCAACGTTAGCACAAACGCAAGAAGTATTGGATAAAACGACACAATACTTTTTAGAAAAAGAACCTACGACAGAAAGTATATTTACAGTCGCTGGTTTTAGTATGGCTGGGCGTGGTCAGAATATGGCTTTAGGTTTTGTTAAATTAAAAGACTGGGAGCATAGAAAATCGAAAGATTCACGTATTGATGCGGTGATTGGTAGAGCAAATCAATTTCTTTTCACTTTAAATGAAGCGCGTATTTTTGCCGTTAATATCCCTCCTGTACCCTCTTTGGGTATGGCCAACGGCTTTTCATTTATGTTAAAAGACAGTGGTGCTAAAGGTCATGAAGCATTAATGCAAGCATTTTATCAAATGCTCGGTATGGCAGCACAAAACCCAAATCTGACACAAGTACGTCCAGCAAGTATGCTTGATGTTCCACAATATAAAATTAATATTGATTTCCAAACGGTTCAAGCCTTAGGCATGTCTATTGGTGCGGTAAACTCAACCTTATCAACAGCCTTAGGTTCCGCTTATATTGATGATTTTATTTATAACAGCCGTGTCAAGAAAGTCTATCTACAAGCAGATATGCCTTATCGTATGTTGCCTGATGATTTTAGTTACTGGCATGTAAAAAATAATTCGGGCGAAATGGTACCATTTGATTCTTTCGCCAATACCAGCAAAACGTTTGGTTCACCATCTTTAGTTCGTTACAACGGTGTTTCCGCTATGGGAATTAGTGGTTCGGCGGTTAGCGGACAAAGCTCTGGTCAAGCAATGGCAATTATGGAAGAGTTAGCTAAAAAATTACCTGCTGGTTTTACCTATGATTGGACGGATATCTCTTATCAGGAACGTCAAACAGGCTCACAAACGACCACTTTATATATTATTTCAATTATTGTGGTATTCCTGTCTTTGGCGGCGCTGTATGAAAGTTGGAGTATTCCTATCTCAGTACTATTTATTATTCCATTAGGTATTTTAGGCACCGTTTATGCATCGCTATTCCGTGGGCTGGATAATGATATTTACTTTATTGTAGGTTTATTGACCACGATGGGATTGGCCGCAAAGAATGCGATACTAATTGTTGAATTTGCTAAAGATGCGCTAGAAAAAGAAGGAAAATCACTGATTGATGCAACGCTTGAAGCGTGTCGTTTACGGTTACGTCCGATTCTTATGACCTCATTAGCCTTTATTATTGGTGTTCTACCTTTAGCGGTGAGTATTGGCGCAGGCTCAGCTGGGCAAAATGCCGTTGGTACTGGAGTGATTGGTGGAATGTTAACCGCTACATTCTTAGCCATTTATTTTGTTCCTTTATTCTTTATTTTTGTGACTAAACTCTCCTCACGTCATAAACATAAATCAGTCAAAGTGAATAAAATTAATGAGTAAAAATTAATTGCTCACCTTATCTTAATTAAAAAAGCCAATTCAAATCACCTTGAATTGGCTTTTTCTATTTTGTTAACCATTAATACAGCTGTCAGTATAAAATAGGAATAATCATCAAGGATGTTTGTATAAATTACCCCCCAATATAAATGATATTACCAATATTTAGATAAAAAAATTAATATTAATTTTGCTACTTGGCTGCATTAATTTGCGCTTTTAATAAAGCTAGACAGCTTTGTCCTTGTTGCATACGTTGTTCTGCGGTTGGTTTTGGTTTTTGACTTTGCCACTCTAATTCATCCTGTGGTAGTTCATATAAAAAGCGGCTGGGCTCTGGATAAACAATGTCACCATATTGCTTTCGTTGTCGGCTCATAGAAAAGACTAACTCATTTTGCGCTCGCGTAATACCAACGTAAGCGAGACGGCGTTCTTCTTCAATATTACTTTCATCGATACTGGTCTGATGAGGTAATAATCCTTCTTCCATACCAATCATATAAACATAAGGAAATTCTAAACCTTTAGAGGCATGTAATGTCATCAATTGTACGGCGTCATTTTCTTGTTCTGACTCATTACGTTCTAGCATATCTCTTAACGTAAACCGTGCTACCGCTTGCGATAACGTTAATGGCTCTTCAAAATCACTGCCGTTTAACATCTCTTTTAACCATGAATAGAGTTGCTCGACATTTCGCATACGCATTTCGCCTGCGGTCGGCGAAGGGGCATTTTCATATATCCAACTTTCATAAGCTATACCATCTAAAAGCGTATGAATAACGTCAATAGGATTGGTATCAATACGCGCCATCAATTGTTGTAACCAACCAGTAAAATGTGTCAGCGTAGCCAATCTTTTTTCTGACAAACATTGCGTTAAGCCCATATCAAAGCTGGCTTTAAATAAACTGATATTTCTTTTCGTCGCCCATTCGCCTAATGTTTGTAATGTTATTGGTCCAATTTCACGTTTTGGAGTATTAATAATTCGAATAAATGCATTATCATCATCGGGATTAGTCAATAACCGCAAATAGGCCATGATATCCTTAATCTCGGTACGCGAGAAAAAAGAGGTCCCGCCTGAGATAAAATAGGGAATGCGATGTTGCATTAATACCTTTTCAAAAATACGCGATTGATGATTACCGCGGTATAAAATCGCATAATCACCATAATGAGCATTATGATTAAAACGATGTGCAATTAGATCGCCCACGACGCGTTCAGCTTCATGTTCCTCATTATCAGCCGTAATAATGCGTAACCTCTCCCCATCCCCTAATTCTGAGAATAATTTTTTCTCAAAAATATGAGGATTATTTTCAATCAAAATATTAGCTGATTTCAAAATACGTCCAGAGGAACGATAATTTTGCTCTAGTTTTATCACTTTTAGATTGGCAAAATCCTCTTTTAATAACATTAAATTCTGTGGACGCGCACCGCGCCATGAATAGATAGATTGATCATCATCACCCACTACGGTAAAACGTGCGCGTTCGCCAACTAATAATTTAATTAATTCATATTGGCTAGTATTGGTATCTTGATATTCATCAATTAATAGATAGCGTAGCCGATTCTGCCAACGCTCACGTACTTCAGTATTGCGCTTTAATAATAAAGTCGGCAATAGAATAAGATCATCAAAATCTAAAATTCCACATGACTTAAGCTGTTTATCATAGAGTTGGTAGCAATGGGCAAATAACTTCTCCTTTTCACTACGCGCATGCGCTAATGCTATATCTGCTTCGATTAAATTATTCTTCCAACTACTTATCATACTGCGTAATTGGGTAAGTAATTCTTTATCTCCATCAAACCATCGTTCCGTTAACGCTTTTAACATAGCGAATTGATCTTGATCATCAAATAACGAAAAATTGGATTTCATCCCTAGCAATTGATGCTCGCGTTTAATCATATCGAGCCCTAAAGTATGGAATGTTGAAATATGTAAACCCCGCGTCTCTTTTTTCCCTAATGCATGGGCAACCCGCTCTTTCATCTCCCGCGCCGCTTTATTGGTAAATGTTACCGCCGCAATTTGTCGAGGTAAATAACCGATTTCACGAATTAGATAAGTTATTTTATTAATAATTACTCTGGTTTTGCCAGATCCAGCTCCCGCTAAGACTAAGCAAGGTCCAGAAACATATTCAACAGCTTGTTGTTGTCTAGAATTTAGGCGCATAAAAAAACAGCTTACAATTTAAAAAAGCACTCAATATAGTATACATTAAGTCTTGATGCAAATAGCAATTAGCCCATTTTTTTAATATAAAACAATGTTAGCTATTTATTATGAACTATTTTTTGATTGAAAATATTATTCTTGCATTCAACCAAAATAATCAATTTAAAAACAAATAGTTAGATAAAATCAAGTGATAAAATCTCATTTATGTGCCCAACAAGTAGTGAGAATTATTTCTATTGAAAAAAATGGTTAAGTTTGCTATTTTGTTGTAAGGAATTTAAAACTAAAAAAGGTGATACTATGACAATTAAAGTAGGTATTAATGGATTTGGTCGTATTGGTCGTATCGTTTTCCGTGCAGCACAAAAACGTTCTGACATTGAAATCGTTGCAATCAATGACTTATTAGATGTGGATTATATGGCATATATGCTTAAATATGATTCAACACATGGTCGCTTTGATGGTACAGTAGAAGTTAAAGATGGTAAGCTTATCGTTAATGGTAAAGCCATTCGCGTCACCGCTGAGCGCGATCCAGCTAACTTAAAATGGGATGAAGTTGGTGTTGATGTTGTTGCTGAAGCGACAGGTTTATTCCTTGATGATGCAACCGCACGTAAACATATCCAAGCTGGTGCGAAAAAAGTTGTCTTAACGGGCCCATCTAAGGATGCGACACCTATGTTTGTTATGGGCGTCAATGATAAAGATTATGCAGGTCAAGATATCGTATCGAATGCCTCATGTACCACTAACTGTTTAGCGCCATTAGCTAAAGTTGTTAATGATAAATTTGGTATTGTTGAAGGTCTAATGACAACGGTTCACGCAACAACAGCAACCCAAAAAACCGTTGATGGTCCATCTCACAAAGATTGGCGCGGTGGTCGTGGTGCAGCGCAAAACATCATTCCTTCATCAACAGGGGCGGCTAAAGCAGTAGGTAAAGTTATCCCTGAATTAAATGGTAAATTAACTGGTATGGCTTTCCGTGTTCCAACACCTGATGTATCAGTTGTTGACTTAACGGTACGTTTAGCTAAACCAGCAACTTATGAAGAAATTTGTAAAGCGATTAAAGCTGCGTCTGAAGGCGAAATGAAAGGCGTGTTAGGTTACACCGAAGATGCAGTTGTTTCTACCGATTTCTTAGGTGAAGTGTGTACTTCTGTGTTTGATGCTAAAGCGGGTATCCAAATCAGTGATACTTTCGTTAAATTAGTCTCTTGGTATGATAACGAAGTGGGTTATTCAAACAAAGTGCTTGATTTAATTGCGTGTGTATCTAAAAAATAAGTTGTTTCTATTTATAAAAAAAGCGACATATTTGTCGCTTTTTTTATGTTTTATCATCAACTATTACTGATATTGTTCGAATAGGATTATACCGTTACTTTTTGCTATGTCGTGTAAACGTTTTTGAGCTATCACGATATTCTCTCGCCAGCGATCATCTTTAGCCCACATCTCGATCACTAATGGCGCTGTGTAATGGATGTGTTTTAACGTTGCAAATATTGCCGCAAAATTAACATCCCCCTCTCCAATAACTAAATCCCGAAACTGTCCTGCATAATCTGGTTTAACACGGTAACTATCTTTTAGATGAATTTGTACAATGTGATGACAACTTAATGTTAGTTCCGTACAGATATCGTAATTCCAGCCAGAAATATTACCGACGTCTGGATAAGCGGTAAACCAAGGTGAATTAACCTCTCTATTTAATAGTTCAAATTTAGTTAACGAATTAAGATAAGCGGTATCCATAATTTCTACTGCTAACATGACCCCTGCTCTAGCGGCTTGCTGCGCAGACCATTGCATAGCTTGTATAAATCTAGCATGAGTTAGCTTATCGGCTGGCTCATAATAAACATCGTATCCTGCTAGTTGAATCACTCTAATACCTAATTTATACGCGAAAGCAATCGCTTTATTCATTAGCCATTCAGCCTGCTTTCTTATCTCAGGATCATGTGAACCAAATGGATACTTACGATGAGCACTTAAACACATAGAGTGTAATGGTATATTATATTGTTGGCTCAGCTGTCTAAGGGCATAAATTTGCTCATCAGTCCAATCTAGACGGGCTATTTTTTCGTCGCTTTCGTCTATGGATATCTCAATAAAATCAAAACCTAATGCCTTTGCTTCTTGCATTTTTTGTTGCCATGAAAAATCATTTGGTAATGCTTTTTCATAGATACCGATACGTGGGTTAGCTTTAGTTATATACATAGTCCTCCCCTTATTTAAGTAATAACGGAATAAAGTGATAACAGCGGTAATCGGTTATCACTTGATAGGTGTTATTTACCAGTATTGATTAATTTTCTTTCTTAATACGGCTGCTGTTTCAGCCCCTTTTTCGCCAGCTAAGGCTCGTCCAGCAATAAAGGTTTTGGTTTTAATTCCCGCAAATAATGATATATCATCAGGAGTTATACCACCGGTAATCGATAATTCGAAGCCTAAATCGGATAACATTTTCATTTTATCCAAATCTTGCTCCGTCCATCCAATACCGGCAAGTTCAGCATCACGCGAACGGTGATAAATAGCTTGTTTAATCCCGATATCACGCCAAGACTTTGCGTCCTCCATTGTCCAATGTCCGTAAAGCTCGATTTGTATTTCTCCATTAAATTGATCAGCCACTTTTTTGCAAGCCGCAACAGTGGCAATATGTGCTGCCGCAGAAACTGTAATCCAATCTGCACCTGCGCTAAAAGCTAATTCAGCTAAAATGGCGCCCCCATCGGTTGTTTTCATATCACAAACCAAAATATGATCAGGATGATTTTGTCGTAATTGCCTCACGGCTTGCATACCTTCGGCAAAAGCTAAAATGGTCCCTACTTCAATAACATCAACGTAACTCGCCACACTTGTAGCGACCTTAAGTGCTGAAGTTAAATCAGTTTGATCTAACGCGATTTGAATCATGGGTTTATTCATCATTTATCCTCTCTATTTTTGTCCGTAATAAGCATTGGCGCCATGTTTGCGAAAATAGTGTTTATCTGATAATGCGGATTGAATTTTAATGGTTGGATTGAGAATGCGTGTGGCTTGTGCCATTAGTGCCACTTCTTCTAATACTACGGCGTTGTGTACCGCATTTTCGGCATTTTTTCCCCAGCAGAATGGCGCATGGCCC
>NZ_AWGA01000095.1 GCF_000471645.3 Candidatus Schmidhempelia bombi str. Bimp
AAGATCACATGCTAACCAATCTGCAATTTCTCTTGCTCCAAAACCAAATATTTTTTCACTATTAGCATATTTTGTAAGTTTACCTCCCGTAGGAATAAAATCTGAATCGCTCCACCAGAATATAATTTGATCATTTAACATGTTATTTTTTTCCTTTATAAATTGGCCAAGCAGTCGCACCTGTACCATTAGGCTTTTTATAGAAACCTTGTATTTTTAGACCGCTAGTAGAAACTCCTTCCCATCTCTCTGTATTTGAAATTCTTTTTGAATTTTTAAAAGCACTTTCAATTTCCATTTCCGTCTGACGCTTAGACCAGTGCTCGAATGTTGAAGCTCTGTCGATAACCAAGAAGCTATTTCACATACACCGTAACCTTGTTTAGGTACATATCTAATATTTTCATCATCCATCATCCCTGTTGGACAAAATTCTTTATAATTATCAGACCAGTATAAATATATTTTTTTGTTCTTCATTTATCATTTCCTTTATACATAGGCCAAGCGGTAGCTCCAGTCCCATTTGGTTTTTTATAATAGCCTTCCATTTTTAATCCACTAAAGGATGTCCCTTGCCACCTTTCTTTATATTGTGGATGTGGCTTCGAATTTTTGAAAGCACTTTTAATTTCCATCTCAGTTTGACGTTTAGACCAATGTTCAGGGAAAAACATCGTTTCAGCTTCTTTTTTATACCATTTCCCTGTTGCTGGATCTCTAACAGAAATATATCCTTTTTGGACACCATTAACATCAGCATCGCCAATCCATTTATCTACTCTAATATTTGGATCCCTTATTTTGCTATCCATGCCTCTGCTGACGACAGGTCTCTAATACTGGCTTTAAGTTTTTCAG
>NZ_AWGA01000017.1 GCF_000471645.3 Candidatus Schmidhempelia bombi str. Bimp
TGGCGGCTAAGCCCGACTATAATAAAGCGATTTCAACTCAAATTATTATTGATGCGTTAGCCTCGCTTAATTTGTTTGTTACCGCTTCTGGTCGTAATGATCTGGTACTAACAACGAATGAGGGAGAAAAAAAGATTTCCGGTTCAGCGTATAAAGAGACGCTCGACCGCGGTTTTCATCATGGAACACTACTGTTAGATGCCAATTTAAATAAACTTGCCGATTATTTAAATCCTGATCCAAAAAAACTACAGGCAAAAGGCATTACCTCTGTGAAAAGTCGAGTTACCAATCTTAAACAATACTGTAGCGATATTAGTCATGACAAGGTTTGTCAAGCGATTATTGATGCATTTTTTCGGTATTATGGTGAATATGTCGAGCCCGAATTCATCTCAGAAAGTAATCCACCGTCTATCCCTGAATTTACCGATATTTTTAATCATCAATGCAGTTGGCAATGGAATTTTGGCCATGCACCGATATTTACTCATCATCTTGATCAACGTTTCAGCTGGGGTGGGGTTGATATTTATTTTGATATTGAACAAGGGCATATTACTCAATGTAAAATTTTTACAGACAGTTTACAACCTGCTCCACTAGAGATATTAGCAAAACGTTTAATTGGGTGCCCTTATAATGCCAATGCAATAACTACGATATTAACACAACTCATAGATGATTATGCGTCTATAAGTGAATCATTAATTGAACTAAAACAGTGGTTAATTGAGCAGCTTAAATAAGTATTTATTTTATCTATAACTTGTAATTTATGGTTTTTATAAATTACAAGTTAGTAACATCAATTAAAAACTAAAATTAATAAGTCATGACTGGTTGAATATCTCGTTTAGGACTTAACGTAAAGGCTGAAATAGCCGTTACTGTTAGAATAATAGCAGCTAAGACATAAAATGTAGTCGAGTAGCTGGTTTTGTCAAATAATTTTCCAACTGGAGTTGATAATACAATTACACCTATATTTGAAGAAATGTTAAAGCCAACTAAATATAGTGTTGCCGACAAACGTGGATCAAAATTAGCAACAATATATTTAAACATTGCTAATACAAATAGCGGAATTTCAATTGCATGAAGTAATTTTAATAATGAAATAACATAGATGTTATCCATTGTTGCTGATAAACCTATGCGGGTTATCATAATACAAGCAGCAATTAATAAAATTCTTTTAGCCCCTATTTTATAGATAAAATATGGGGCAATAATCATACAACTGGATTCCAGAAAAACTTGAAAAGAGTTTAGGTAACCATACACTCGATAACCAACTTCAGTATTACTAAAAAATCCTGTATAAAAATTAGGAAACAGTTGTTGATCATAGATGGTATAAAAACTAAAAGTACCAACAATAAATAACACAAATAGCCAGAATTTAGATAGTTTATATAATGAAAAAATCTCTTGAAATGTAGGTATAGCAGCAGGCACTGCCTTTGCTGTGTTATCTGCTGGTACCGAAACTATAACTTTGGGTTTAAAAAGCCAATTAACTAGTAAAAAAATCATACCCATTATACTTGATAACCAAAAATTAATATGAGGATTAATACTAAAAACAATTCCAGCGACAAATGTTGCGGCAGCATAACCTAATGATCCCCAAAAACGGCTAGCGCCATACTCAAAATGACATAGGCGACTCATTCGTTCAACAAAACTTTCAATTAAAGGACACCCAGAAATAAAACCTGCACTTAAGACAGGAGCACCAATAATCACAGCTAAAATAAAGTGTTTTTGTAGTAACGGCTCATAAATATAGATCATAAAGGGACCGATAAAGATCATGATAATACTTTGAAACGTAAGGACGACTTTACTAGTTTGCAGTTTATCTTGCAATATGCCATAAATAATCATGAACATCATAGCAGCAGCAGAGTTAGCAGCATAAATAAAACCTATATCTTGACCAGATAAATTCAATTTACTTTTTAACCAAATTGCATAAAAAGACCACCACAATGACCAGGCAACAAAAAATGTGAAAAGATAACTTGATAAGAACCAGTAATTTGCATTTTTATACGTTTTCATATTGCACCCTATTTTAACGTTAACATGTTAATGTTAACAATTATGACGCTATTTAGATTAATCGAATAGGTGCAATGTTTGAAAGTTGAACTTGAATCACAGATAAAATGCCGTAACTACTTACTTTATTAATATCAGCGATTTATCGTATTATTTAGATATGCTAATATGCTATTTGATTTAGCTGATATTATTATAATAAAGGAGTCTCTCGCCAATGACCTCGTTAAAAGATGTCGCTAAACTGGCCTCAGTATCTCTGATGACCGTATCGCGTGCAATCAATACGCCTGATAAATTAAATAAACAGACTTATCAACGAGTGATGCAAGCGATTGAACAATTAAATTATGTGCCTAACTTATCCGCTCGAAAAATTCGTGGCGACGGGAGTGGACCACGGTCAATTGGGGTGCTTGCTTTAGAAACTGCTATGACGCCATATTCTGTGGAATTATTACAGGCCATTGAAAAAACGGCCAGTCAATATCAATGGAATACTTTTATCGTTAATTTATTTGATGATAATCAAGCTGATCGCGCTATCGATACGTTGTTATCCTATCGGCCAGACGGCATTATCTATACGGCGATGGGGATGCGGCAAGTAAATATACCTGCAAAGTTGTTACATAAACCTATTGTTTTAGCTAATTGCATTACTGAATCTAATACATTACCTTGTTATATTCCAGATGATTATCAAGGTCAATATCAAGCAATGCAATATGTTATTGAGAAAGGTTATCAAAGACCACTTTGTCTATATTTATCAGATAACACCCTAGCAGGGAAAAGAAGGCGTCAAGCGCTAGAACAGACGTGGCGGGATATGGGTAACGATTTATCACAATTATTTAGCTACCACTTACCCCAAATTGTGCCACATACTGAGCAAGAATACCGACAAGTATTGCCTATTATACAGCAACATATACATGATAAACCCGATTTCGATGTCGTAATTTGTGGCAATGATCGCATTGCGCTCTTAGTTTATCAATATTTATTAAGTATCGGTTTGCATATTCCTAATGATGTAGGCGTACTGGGTTATGATAATATGGTGGGTATAGGCGATCTGTTTTATCCGCCATTAACAACGGTACAACTTGCTCATTATGAGATTGGACAACAAGCGGCATTACACATTATTGAAAATCGTCCGCAAACTGATACAGTATATGTTGCTTGCCCATTTTTAAACAGGCAATCACTTTAATCGTGTCACCTGTTTTTATATAGTTTAATCGCTTATCCTTTATAAATAGAATTTAATTGCCAATGGGTGAATTGACTTATTTTCATTGCTCCATTTTCAGCAAAGAAATTGAGTTGTCGCTCAGCTGGTAATAGTGGATAAATACGTGAACTTAGGCTATAAAGCCCCTGCTCAACAAACACCTCAATTGATGATGCATCGACATAAATACGCATATGTAATAAGTTAGTTTTTGGTAATGGAACACTACGGTAGCCAGTCACTTGCTGCCCAGATAGGCTACGATCAAGCACAATACGTTCCGACTGCATATCAACATAAAGCAACGTTGCTTGTTTTCCCTCTTTAGTGGCTGCTAGCTGTAGTCCAAAACGCTCAGCATTACTGACTGTCATATCAAATGTGATATCTATTTCACATCGTGTACAGTCCAAATCACTATGTTTACCTTCATCAACTATCTGTAAATCTTGTAATTTAGTCGCAGTTTGTCTTAAAACAGTGAGTTCTTTAACTGGACGATTAAGAAGTTGGTTATGATTATCTAATACTAATTCTCTAGGTAAAGTGAAACAGCCTGACCAATGATCTTTTTGGCTTGGCATTTTTGATTGCCACATATCCATCCAACCAAACATAAGGCGACGTCCATCCGCGGAGATAAACGTTTGTGGCGCATAAAAATCATGGCCATAATCTAATTCAGTAAAACCTTTTTCTACCTTAAAAGGCTGCCCTGGTTGCCAAGTACCGACAATATAACCTGATTGAAATAAATTACGGTACTGATATTGTTGTGGTTTAAACCCTTGTGGTGAACACATTAGTATCCATTTATCACCTAACGGGAAAAAATCTGGGCATTCTAGCATATAAACATTTTCGTCAATGTGTTCAATTAACACCTGTTCAAAGTGCCATGAACGTAAGTCAGAAGAACGATAAATAACAATTTGCCCTACATCTTGTAAATTGCGACGTCCAACCACCATCCACCACTGCCCATTAAGTTTCCAAACTTTTGGATCACGAAAATGCATAATTCCCTCTTCTGGAGACAATATGGTGCCATGCTTCTCAAAATGAATACCATCTTTACTGGTTGCTAAACATTGCGTTTCTCTAATTAATTCGGGATGATGCTGTTGATCGACATAAACATGTCCAGTATAAATTAAACAGAGTTCGCCATTATCAATTACAGCAGAACCAGAAAAACAGCCTCCACTATCAAAATCTTGATCTGGCGCTAAAGCAACCGGAAGATGTCGCCAATAGACAAGATCATCACTCACCGCATGTCCCCAGTGCATTGGTCCCCAATTAGCATCATAAGGATGATATTGGTAAAAGGCATGATATTGTCCATTGAAATAGATAAGTCCGTTCGGATCATTCATCCAACCAACCGGCGGTGCCAAGTGAAAATAGGGATAATATTGTTTATTTACGACAGATACTGTTTGTTGTATTGTTTGATTTGCTTTATCAAGTAATATGGACATGGCAAACCTCTTAAAAAGGTAGATTTATTTTATCAATATAATATAAGAATTTAATTGTTAACGTTAACGTTGTTTAAATTTTCGATTAAAATTTTGTGACAATACTCACAAAACTTTAGATAAAACATCTCTTTTTAATGCATAATATGAAAAATTGAACTCGTCTTCAATGAAAAGTGAGTCATTCACGTCTAAATAACTATTTATATCTATAGTTATCTAGTGCTGATTGATGACAATAATTTTCGATATTAAGAAATAAATAGACGGAATCTTATCAATAAGATTGCCAATAATATGGATTTAATCGTGGTAATAACTATGCAGAAGACAAAAATATGGGCATTAGGCGATGCCGTTGTGGATCTAATCCCGATTGGGAATATGAATTATCGAGCTTGCGCAGGCGGCGCACCAGCTAATGTTGCGATTGGTGTTGCTAAACTAGGAAATATTTCTGGTTTTATCGGACGGGTTGGTAATGATCCTTTTGGGCATTTTATGGAAAAAACTTTCCTTGAATATGGCGTAGATTGTCAATATTTAGAAAAAGATCAAAAACAAAAAACCAGCACTGTAGTTGTTGATCTTACAGAAAGTGGAGAACGGAGTTTTACCTTTTTAGTTACCCCATCTGCCGATCAATTTTTATCAACAGCCGCTATTCCTACGTTTAATCAAGATATTTTACACTTTTGTTCATTAGCTTTAGTCGCCGAAACCTGTCGAAATACGTTATCACAAGCGCTACAGAAATTAAAACAGCATAATGGATTAATTAGTTTTGATATTAATTTACGAGAACAGATGTGGGCGGATCATCAACAAATGCGTCAGCAAATTAATACCTTTTGCCAAGATGCCGATATATTGAAACTTTCGGCTGAAGAATTGTTCTGGTTAACTGAGAATCATGATTGGCATGATGCATTAAAACAGTTAGCAGCAACTTATCCTGCGTCACTAAAAATAGTGACTAACGGCGCGGATGGTTGCACGATTATTTGTCACGATCATATTTATCATTTTGATAGTTATAAAGTTAATAGTGTCGATACTACTGGTGCTGGCGATGCTTTTGTTGCTGGTTTACTCAGTTCCATTGCTTCATCAGGTTTACCACAAGATAAGTTGATGGTAGAAAAAATGGTCACGGTTGCCAGCGCTTGTGGCGCATTAGCAACAACTCAAAAAGGAGCGTTAACCGCCTTGCCAGATAGCCAATTTTTACAAACGTTCATTAGCGAAAATCCGATATTGATGGCTAAAAATTGACTATCGCTGTACTTAAATAATGATAAATTGATTTTAATCTTCTAACTTATTTAAGTACGCCTACTTTGATAATCTAATTAATTGAATATTTTTGAGGTATCTAATGGGCATAATACAAGCCAATTAATACATCATTTAAAATTTGATTAACGACTACTTTGCCCATTATTTGTTAATCTATACAGCACCATTGGTAGATGGTGAAAAACTACCGTTTTTATATTTTAAAACATCCAAATTTTATTTATAATTTTTGACTGCAAAACAAATAAAAATCCGCTATAATTTAACAAACTATAACTAATTTAAAATTGAGATAAAACATGGAACTATTCTCGAACATTTTGATTTTGATTTTACTGGTTTCCCTATCAGGGGTTGTAGTAAAACTTTTACCTTTTCAGGTACCTTTACCTTTAATGCAAATTGCGCTTGGATGTATTTTAGCTGCATTCAATTTCTATGTAGAGTTTGATCCTGAACTATTTTTAGTATTATTTATCCCGCCGTTACTTTTTGCGGATGGTCGTAATACTAATGTTAAAGAATTTGTGCATTATGGACGTGAGATTGTGGGGCTCGCGTTAGTTTTAGTTATTATTACGGTGGTAGTACTTGGATATCTGCTTTATTGGATATTACCAAATGTCTCATTAGCCGCTGCATTAGCTTTGGCTGCGGTCCTTTCTCCTACCGATGCGGTTGCCTTATCCGGTATTGTGGGTAAAGGTAATATTGAAAAAAATAAAATGGAAATTATTGAAGGCGAAGCACTTATGAATGATGCTTCTGGTCTGGTATGTTTAAAATTTGCCATTTTAATTGCAATCGGCCAGATGGAATTTAACTTATTCAATATTTCGCTTAGCTTCTTCTTTGTTGCACTCGGCGGTTTAGCGACAGGTTTCTTAGTTACCTTTATTTACACTAAAGTTTTAAGAAAAATAAATAATTTAACCGCGCAAGAACCCGCAATACAGATCGTCCTTCTATTCTTATTACCATTTGCGGTTTATTTGATTGCAGAGCATGTGGGATTCTCTGGTATTTTGGCCGCTGTCAGTGCAGGTATGACGGTAAATCAATCAGGTATTATGCGTAATGCGCCATTAAATATTCGCCTACAGTCTGATAGCACTTGGTCTATGTTAACCTTTGTTTTTAATGGATTTGTTTTTACTTTATTAGGTATCCAATTGCCAAGTATCATTAAAAACACTTACCTTGAAAACCAACGTGATGCTTCCATTGAAATGTGGGAAATGGTCGTTATCGTAGTATTCGTTTATATGGCGCTTATGGGGACACGATTCTTATGGCTATGGTTAATGAGACGGTTATCAAATGCTCGCCTAAAACGTCCACTCATTTTTGCTAATTATTCTACTCGTGATTTAGCTGTGTCGACCTTTGCAGGAGTCCGTGGAGCTATTACCTTAGCAGGTGTATTATCTATTCCCGTAATGATTGAGGGTCGTTATGAATTAATATTTATCGCAACGGGCGTAATTTTATTCTCTCTTATCTGTGCTGCTTTCGTTTTACCTGTGTTATTAAGCGGTAAAGTGATTCTTGATAACAATGAAAATGACCGTGAAGCAATGTATGCCAAAGGTCTTATGGCAGAAGAAGCGATAGCTTCATTAGAAAAAATGCAAGAAAACTTACAAGCGAATACCGCGCAAAAACTCGATAGTGAAATTGTTAAAGAGGTGAGTTCACGTGTTATTGGATCGTTACGTCGTCGCACTGGACTTAAAAATCAAGAAGAGAAATCACTTGAAGCAGAGAATCTGGAACGTCGCTTACGTTTAGTTGCCATTGGAGCGGAACGTTCAGCTCTTTATCAAATGAAGGCTAAAAAAGAGATCAGTGATGAAACATTCGAACGTCTAAATTACGATCTCGTTTTATATGAGGCAATGTTGGCCGAAGATAATTAATACAGGACAAACGTAAATATGTATAGAAAATTGCAATCTCTTATGATTGAAAACGGACCTAAGTGGGTTGGTATACCGCTAAAATATGTGCCATTTTCATTCAAAAAGCAAGTAATCGAACAGCTCTTGCATCGACAATTCCAACAGGCATTAGACGATGGCGAACTCGATTTTCTTGATGGGCGTTGGTTGAAAATTGACGTAAGAGATTTGCAATTAACTTGGTTTGTCAGTTTAATTAATGGCCAATTATGTGTAAGTCAAGATGAGATTGCCGATGTCGGTTTCAGTGCTGAAACTAACGATTTGATTTTAATTGCTACCCGTCGGCAAGATCCGGATACACTGTTTTTTCAAAGACGTTTAATTATTGAAGGCGATACGGAATTAGGTCTTTATGTTAAGAATCTGATGGATTCAATCGATCTTGATACTATGCCTAAAATGTTACGGATAGCTTTAGATAAAATGGCTGATGCGATTCAACATAATTAAGTATAGTCATTAGCTATCATATCATTATGTAATTAAAGTAGCCTTTTTATATTCAATAGTAATAGTATTTGGTTCAAATGTTAATATAAGGTGCGATATTGTTCGCAAAGTTGATCCATTGTTAAATCTTTAGTTAATGCTATTTCATGCTGTTTAATTTCATAATAAGCATTTAATAATGCCTCTGGTAACTGTGAGGTAAATTCCGTCTCTGCTCTTAACATTTCCAATGCTTCATGTAATGAGGTAGGTAAACGGCGGATAGCTAAATTATTCAACTCTTGTAGAGGCAAGGTCAATGGATCAACATCTAAACAAGCAGTGAGTGGCAATTTTTTTTCAATCCCCAACCGGCCTGCGATAAGAATTCCTGTCATGGCTAAATATAAATTAGCGGTCGCGTCTATCAGATTAAATTCAAGATTAAATAAATTAGCCACCATACTACTAAAACGATTGACTGGATTAACTCGCAATACCGATTCAGGGTTTTGATGACCAAAAAATGCAAACTTATTATTTTCTTTCATCTCTAAGTAAGAGATCGGTGAAGGTTTTGTTAATGCGCATAAAGCCGGTAAATAATGGATAATACCCGCCACCCAATGTTGCCCAATCTCACTTAAACCATATTTTGATTTTGAATCATACAAAATAGGTTGAGAGGACATATCTTGTAAACTAATACGAAGATGAATAAGATTACTTATACTATCTAACGTAATTTTAGGTGAAAAAGAAATAGTTAATCCATATTGTCGTGCGACTTCTCGAATTATTTCACGAGTATTAACTGCCTTATCAACAATATCCAAATTATTGGCTGCACGACAAGTAATACCATAGCGTTGCTTGCCTAATTTAGGTAAAAAAACTTCAGGGAAAATACCCGTTTGATTAAGTGCATTAATTACCCACTCAGAAAAATTACCTAAATGACGATTTGCGTGTAATGAAAAAGCACTAACCTGATGGGCTAATGTAAAATCACCATGAGCAACATTAAACTCATGATCAAAATCACCAAAAATTTGTAATCCTAGCTGTGTATGATAGTGATTGATCTCATTATTTAATACTGTTCTTGTACAGCATGACCAAGGGTCACCTTCATAATTAACAATATTACCATGAACAAATTCAAATATTGCCGCCTCTGAATCAGGCATATGTGTTAACTTAACTGTACTGCGCACATCCGGCATTAATAATAAATTCTGACAAAAATCTTTTGAATTGTTTTTAACAATGCGATCTTGAGGTGTTAATAGACTATGTAAAGATAGCCAATTACATCCATTTTTTGTATAACTATCAACCATGTTAGCGGGAAAAGTACATCCACGTGTAATACCAGCCAAATCAGTGGTGATGATAGTCGTTAAATTCGTTGATTTATAGTTAGTATTTTGCGGCATCGTTTTATCAGCGCCTCCTCAATAATTGTTATAATTTAACTCATTTATTGATTTTCTTATCGTTATCTTTATGAAGGAATAGTATTCTATTCTATCTATTCTCAAGTTTATTAGTCAATTTGTTAAAATAGCTTATCAATACTGTTTTCATCTAAACCAACTTATATCCGGTTAAATAGATAGAAAAGAACAAAATACCTTAATCCAAGAATATTGCGTCCTTAAACTATCCTAACAGCTATCCTATTTAATGCAATGATACTATCATAATGGGGAAAGGGTTATCTCTACACGTCGATTAGCAGCTCGACCCTCAGCGGTACTATTTGAGGCAATAGGCTGAGTTGCGGCAGCATTGCGAATGTACATTCGTGTTGTAGCAATATTGTGAGAAACTAGCAGACTGGCAACACTATCTGCTCGCGCTAAAGATAAGCGCTCATTAGTTGTTACTGAGCCAGTAGAGTCGGTATGACCAGTAATATTAATCCTTGTTTTATCAAATTCTTTGACAACTAAAGCAATGCTCATTAACGTTTCAGTTCCTCTCGCTTTAAGCACGGCGCTATTAGTATCAAAAGTAATGTTATTTGGCATATTTAAAATGATATCATTACCATTACGAGTTACGCTAACGCCTGTACCACGCAATTTTTCACGGAGTTTTGCTTCTTGATTATCCATGTATAATCCAATACCGCCTCCAATCGTCGCTCCAGAAACAGCACCAATAAGCATACCTTTTTTACGATCACTTTTGGAGGATGACAATGCGCCAACACCTGCACCAACGATACTGCCAATCACTGCCCCAGTCCCTGTTTTAGCTACCTGATTTTCATCAGTATATGCGTTTTTAGTGCAACCAGATAATGTTAGTAATACACTCAATCCTATAATCATTAAATTCCGTAATGTCATTTTCGCCCTACTCTTTATTGTAATAAGCCTTTTTTGTTCTAAAAATGTTAATATGAATTAACCTAGTGAAGGTTTGTTTATTGTGATGTGATCCTATTAATTTTTCAATTTTCGAATCATTCTTATTATATACTGCTTTAATTTTAAAATGATAGCACCATTGGTTAATATACGTATGATTCTCGTTAAGAATAATAAGCATTAACGAATAATGTAACAAACGTATCGATAAACAACATTAAAATTCACCCATTCTCTTCAATCGAATAAAATACGCCACCAAACATATTTCCATGCTAAAATATATCCCGTTTTTACGAGATATGAAAAGACTATGACGCTGTTAAATAATTATGAGTATTTACGTTATGATCGCCAAATTAGTATTAAAGGATTTGATATAGATGGCCAGCAAAAATTAAAAGCAGCCAGAGTCTTAATTGTTGGTATGGGCGGTTTAGGTTGTAGTGCTGCACAATATTTGGTTGCCAGTGGTATCGGAAAACTGACCTTAGTTGATTTTGATAAAATCAGTGTATCTAATTTATCTCGACAAGTTCTATATGTTGATCAGGATATTGGACAGTTTAAAGTTAACGTTGCTGCGAAAGTATTAAAAAGCCAAAATGCCTTTGTCGATGTAACGACCATAACATCAAAATTAGATGATACCGCATTGATCAAACAAGTAAAATTACATGATGTTATCATCGATTGTAGCGATAATTTAGATTGTCGCCAACAACTAAATCGTATCTGTTATCAATATAAAGTCCCCTTGGTTTCTGGGGCCGCTATTAGAATGGAAGGATTATTAACGACATTTACTTATCAACCTCACCAGCCTTGTTATCTCTGTTTAAGTCAACTTTTCGGTCAATCACAATTGACGTGTGCCGAATCAGGGGTAATGTCACCTTTAGTCGGGATCGTAGGAACAATGCAAGCTATGGAAGCGATTAAAGTACTGACTCATTTAGGTAAACCGCTTATTGGACGCGTATTAACCATTGATGCGATGACAATGGAATATCAGCATCTACAATTTCATAAAAATATTAACTGTTCTATTTGTGCCCATGAATCATAATTTACCAATCAAACGTATCCTATTAGCACCTATGGAGGGTGTCTTAGATGGCGTTGTACGTCAACTTTTAACCAGCATCAATGAGGTTGAATATTGTGTCACCGAGTTTGTTCGAGTTACACAACAACGTTTACCTCATAAAACATTTTATCGCCTTTGTCCCGAGCTTTATTATCAAGGGAAAACCGCTTCGGGAACACCTGTACGCGTACAATTACTTGGTCAGCATCCCCAATTAATGGCTGAAAATGCCTCAACCGCCATTGCACTTGGTTCATACGGCATTGACATTAATGCTGGCTGCCCGGCAAAAACAGTTGTTGGTAGTGAAGGTGGCGCTTATTTACTTAAAGATCCTGAATTAATTTATCAAATTACCAAACAAGTTCGTAGTGCGGTACCAGCTGATAAACCCGTATCGGTTAAGATACGCCTAGGTTGGCAAGACAAATCTCAATGTATAGAAATTGCCGATGCTGTAGCGCAAGGAGGCGCAGATGAAATTACGGTACATGGAAGAACGAAAGAAGATGGCTATAATGCCGATAAAATCGATTGGCAAACCATTGGATTAATTAAGCAAAATTTAACTATACCAGTGATTGCCAATGGGGAAATTTTTTCAGTATTAGCCGCCAAACAGTGTATAGCACAAAGTCATTGCCAAGCTATTATGCTAGGTCGAGGTATCCTAGCCATACCTAATTTAGCCAATATGATCCGTTACAACCATCCACCACTATCGTGGAACAATACTGTCGATCTATTATTGACCTATGCACAATCACAATTAGACCATGAGCTCGCTAAAAGTAAGCCATTTTACCATTCAGCAAGAATTAAACAGTGGCTAACCTATTTAAAGGCTACCTACCCAGATGCCATGTATTTATTACAACAAATTCGAACCCTAAAGACCCAATCAGAGATGATAAATGCCTTGCAAGCTTATAAGTCTACCGTAACAGATAAAAATGCTTTAACCGAGTATTATAAATAAGATGCATATTATGATAGATATATTTGATTATCTTGATAGGTAATTTCTATCTGCCTAATAAAAAAAATTGGCGAGTACCTATCGCCAATTTATTGATAATTATTAGTAGATAACTATTTCCCTCTTGTTTTTTGATAACCAATGATGGGGACAACTTATAGAATAAATAATGCTATATTTTTCAATAACTTTATTCACTGCACCCCATTGCAGTTAAGTTTAACAAAGCGTACAATCTCTCCCTATTTTTACTGCTTAATTTATTATGTTATATACATAATACTGACTTGATATCAGAGGCACTATGACTCATAACACTTTATCAAAACCTGAACTATTATCACCAGCTGGCTCACTGAAAAATATGCGGTATGCATTTGCTTATGGTGCTGATGCCGTTTACGCTGGTCAACCTCGTTACAGCTTACGTGTCCGTAACAATGAATTTAATCATGAAAACTTGGCGATTGGGATCAATGAGGCCCATGCACAAGGGAAGAAATTTTACGTTGTTGTTAATATTGCACCACACAACTCTAAATTAAAAACATTTATCCGTGATCTAAAACCGATTATTGAGATGCAACCCGATGCCTTAATTATGTCTGATCCTGGACTAATTATGTTAGTGAGAGAACATTTTCCTAATATGGAAATTCATCTTTCAGTCCAATCTAATGCTGTTAACTGGGCAACAGTAAAATTTTGGCAGCAAATGGGATTAACACGCGTAGTTTTATCGCGGGAATTATCGCTAGAAGAAATCACCGAAATTCGTGAACAAGTCCCAGAAATGGAATTAGAAATTTTTGTTCATGGTGCGCTATGTATGGCTTACTCTGGTCGTTGTTTGTTATCTGGTTATATCAATAAACGTGACTCCAACCAAGGAACATGTACCAATGCCTGTCGTTGGCAATATAGTGTATCAGAAGGGAAACAAGATGAAGTGGGGCAAATTGTCCATAAACACGAACCTATTCCTGTCACCCAAATTGAACCTACTTTAGGTATCGGTGCCACTACTGATAATGTCTATATGCTTGAAGAATCAGGTCGTCCTGGTGAATATATGCAAGCATTTGAGGATGAACATGGCACCTATATTATGAATTCTAAAGATTTACGCGCAGTAGAACTAGTGGAGGATTTAACCAACATCGGCGTACACTCATTAAAAATTGAAGGGCGTACTAAGTCCTATTATTACTGTGCACGTACAGCTCAAGTTTATCGCAAAGCGATTGATGCTGCCGCAGAAGGTAAACCTTTTGATCCTAATTTATTAGTTGAATTAGATGCTTTAGCGCATCGCGGTTATACCGAAGGCTTCTTACGTCGTCATCGCCATGAAGAAATGCAAAATTATGAGTACAGTCACTCTGTCTCTGAACGTCAGCAGTTTGTCGGTGAATTTACGGGGGAACGAATGAACGGGCTTGCTGAAGTGATTGTAAAAAATAAATTTTCAGTAGGTGATAGCGTTGAAATGATGACGCCACAAGGTAACTATACGTTTACAATAGAAACAATGCAAAATAAAAAAGGACAAGCGGTCGCGGCAGGTCTCGGGGATGGGCATATTGTCTATATTCCAATTGCTGAAGACATTTCATTAGATTATGCATTACTTATGCGTAATTTTTAATGCTTAATCCTGATTTTATCTAAATGTCAATCGCGTTACTTTTATTACGCGATTGAAGCGATGATCGACAACATATTACACATATTAGCGAATTAATTGTTACTAAATAGCAATGATTGATTCGCGATTTTTAATAATTTTTTAACTTGGTTAGTGAAATAACGATTAATCGTTTCATCGCTGTTTTATTTACCATCTCTATCTACTTGATAATTCGATCTTCAACAAATAAGCTTAAGAAAGAGATATAGTCACCATCGTTAAAACAGAGTTTAACGATAAAGCGATAAAAAATATGGGGTTATATTACAGTATCATCTATTAAATTGATTTAAATACTAACTTGGAATCCAATATAAAATCTAACTATTTAAGCGGTTTTTCCTATTAGAGAAGCTATCCAGCGACTCGATTGGATAAATGCTTTATCTAAGTTTTTCTGTAGAGACATCGAGGCTACCTTTAAACGCTGATGTCGCTGTGTTGAGTGAAGTAATTGGGCATCGCTTTCTGAACATAATAGATCCTGATCAAATAAAATGCTCATCATGGGAACCGAACAAGGTTTGTTAATTAAACCTTGATATTTTAACGAATAATAGCAGAGTTCTGCGGCTAAATATTGATTTGAACTGGACGTTAATCCTAATCTGTCTGCTAACAGGTCTCTAAACATAATCGGCAGATAAGCCTGTAATTTTGTATCCACATAAAGTTGATGAAGAATAGGAGCAAAGCATAGTAAACCTTTAATCCGATCCGGTGCTAAATAGCTTAAACGAGTAGCTATCTGAGTCCCAAATCGAAAACCTGCTAATATGACCCGTTTATGATCAATCCATGGCACGGTAGGTAATTGTTCTAATACTGCTTGATGAACGATACTGCTATCTTGCGTTAATTTAATTCTAGCGCTTTGACCGATACCTGGCGTATCAACTGTTAATAATCCAATACCATAAGGAGCCAGATGTTGACTAAAATAAGGATAAAAATCAAATTGTAAATGCGATAATCCACCGCATAATAATACAATAGGACAAGCTGAATCCTGCCCCTTGTAGGGTAAATGTAATATTCCTTCAATACGCTGTTGAGCGACGTTGAAAGATAAGATTTTATAATCGTATGGAGAGTCATCCAGTGCTTGCTGATAATACCGATAAGCAAGTGATTGAGCCTGCAACGCTAGTTTATCATCTCTATAATGGGGATAGCTGCTCAAGCTAGCATATTGACTCGCGGTTAGATGATACTTATGTCGCCTTGTTCTAACAGCTTGTTCTGAAGATTGCTGATTCAGCAAATTTGCCTGCTGTTGCCACTCATTCGCTTGTGAGAGAAATTCATAAATCCAATTCCCTGATTGATAACCTTTAATCGTATCAAACCATTGGGGATTGCTTTTTTTCTTATCTGAAACAGCAATTCTCGCCAAAACCGCCTCAATCTCAATCAGAGAAAGTCCTCGCCAATGCCATAATAATCGATTTAACACGCGATACCAATGGCGATCATTTTCACCATCCAACGTGTGTCGATAATTAATATAATTATAATCAACACGTTGGATTAATGATGACGTCTCTGGATAATCAACCTGTGGTTTAAACAGCTGTTCAGATAAATTAGCAACAGTCATTAATGCTGGCGATCCACGTTATTCACTTTCACAAATTGGTTTAATGAAAGCAACACCCATATCCCATGGTTGTTCGATCCAAACATCTTGAGCAATATCTTCAACATAATCATCGACAAGAGGGCGACCATCTGGTTTAGCAAAAATAGTAACAAAACGTGCTTTTGGATACATTTCTCGGATAGTTTTAGCTGTATTACCTGTATCGACTAAATCATCAATAACAATAAATCCTTCACCATCACCAGGTGCCTGTTTAAGGATTTTTTGTTCTCGCTGATGATCATGATCATAACTTGAAATACATACCGTATCGACATAACGAATACCCAATTCGCGGGCAAGGAGAGCCGCAGGGACTAAACCGCCACGACTCACCGCAATAATTCCTTTCCATTGCGTGGTTGGCATTAAACGAGCAGCAAGGACACGAGCATTAATTTGTAACATATCCCATGTTACAGTATATTTTTTATTCTTTAACATAATAACCTACAATTTTAGCTTTCACACTTTATCGAGCAAAGTGTAATATGGATGTAAAATTGCACTTTATTATAGCGTGACTAAGCAATAAAAACTAGTTATTATCTATATAATTTATTGTTATATTTAATTTTTACTGATTGAGGCCTTTTGTATGTTATCATCCCTAACTCCAAAAACACTTTGGAAGATATTCTCAGACATTTGTTTAATTCCCCACCCTTCCCATCATGAACAGATGATAACCAAATATGTTCTAGATTTAGCTGCACAACATAATATCAAAGCAGAGCTAGATAAAACGGGAAATATTTTGTTAACCAAAGCTGCAACAAAAGGAATGGAGCATTATCCATCTATTGCGTTACAAGCCCATTTAGATATGGTTCCACAAAAAAATGCCGAAACAGAGCATGATTTTCTCGTTGATCCAATTCAAGCTTATGTTGACAATGAGTGGGTTAAAGCGAAAGGTACAACACTTGGCGCAGATAATGGTATTGGACTTGCATCAGCGCTCGCAGTTTTAATTGATCCTACCGTTGAACATGGACCATTGGAGGTACTATTAACGGTTGCTGAAGAGACGGGGATGTTTGGTGCATTTGGATTACAACCCGATTGGTTAAAAAGTAAATATTTAATTAATACTGACTCAGAAGATGAAGGCGAAATTTTTACTGGTTGTGCAGGTGGCGTAGAATTTCAACAACATTTAACTATCACTTATGCAACCATTCCAACGCATCATAATATTTATGTAGAATTAGCTTTAAAAGGTTTAAAAGGTGGACATTCTGGTTGTGATATTCATTTAGGGCGCGGTAATGCAATCAAATTATTGACACGTTTTTTGACTGATTTAGGCGTTGATATTGACTATCGATTATCCGATTTTACGGGGGGATCACTAAGAAATGCCATACCGCGTGAAGCTTTTGCAACCATTACTTTAAATGATGCTGATTATAACAAATTACAAACATTAATGGCTAATTACGAAAGCACTATTAAAAATGAATATGCCATAGCTGAACCTACGCTGGTTTTTACTCATAAAAAATGTTTACCTGAGCAAGTAAAAAGAGTGATAGCTTTCGATTACCAACAAAAAATTATTGATTGGTTAAATACGGCGCCTAATGGGGTCGTTCGCATGAGTGAACAAAACGGCAATGTGGTTGAAACTTCACTAAATTTAGGTGTAGTTAATATTAAAAATAATAAAGTAGTCGCTAATTATTTAATTCGATCATTACTTGATAGTGCTAAAGATGCGGTTGTGTCGCAATTAATTTCACATAGTCAATTAGTTAATTTAGAATATGCAATAAGTGGTACTTATCCAGGATGGCAACCTGATCCGCATTCCAAATTATTAGCTTTAGTAAAAGGCAAATATCAGGAACTTTTTTCAGCTAAAGCCAAAGTAATGGTGATTCATGCAGGTCTTGAGTGTGGTCTATTCAAAAAGCCATATCCAGACGTAGAGATGGTCTCTATTGGTCCTACGATTGTATCACCGCATTCTCCTGATGAAAAAGTAAATATTAATAGTGTTAAAAGATATTGGGATTTACTATTAGCTACTTTAAAAGCAGCTTATCAACTAAAAAATGATTAATTATTTATCCATATTTAGGGCAATAACATTGCCCTAGTTTCAAAGCAAAGTTTATTAGACTAACTCTGAACGGACATGTGCTCCCATTTTAGTACCAAAAATAGGCATAGCAACGCCAATACAATTATTCTGTTACTATTGCCATGAGTTATGTCATTGTTGGTTTAAGCCGTTGTGCTTATTATTATCAACCTAAGTTACTGGAGCATTCGGTGATTATTTCAGTGCTGAATGCTTATCACTGACAGACAGTTAAGCTGAGGCTTTCCTAAATACTTTAATCGAATCAGAAAATTAGAGTATCAATGGGATCATAAACGTGTTTATCAGGAGTTAAATCCGTTATAATGCGGTGTAATTCGTACCCAAATATGACTTCAAATCAACTTTTATTTGTTGCTATTTTTTATTGTAAGTTTTATTAATATATTTTTTTACTTCTGCTGCAGTTTTATATTTGAAATAAACTTCACTTCCGCCAACTTCTCCTTCTGAGCCACTTAAATTTGCATCTTGCATTAGCTTACTGTTTAATGAGATGATTTTTTGTAAGTTATATTCGTAAACATATATATCATAATTATTTGTATTTATTCTTTCTGCTCTATGTGTAGTTGTTCTTTTAACGATAACAAATAGATTCCTTTTTGATTGCACTGTTTGAAAAAAAACTGACTCAATCGTCATATCAACCTTTCTATTTGGAAAATTAACAATATTCGCACCATCAATAAAGTACTTATCGATAACTTTTGTGATATTATCACACTCTAATACAAAATTTATTGGATAATCTAAATTAGTAGTTTCTTCAAAATAAAACTTACCATTTTTACACCAAGATATATTAAATGGTCCATGTATAATAGATGAGCCTTCTTCACTAAAGGCTAACGATGAAAAAATTAACCCAAAAGCAATCCATAATATACTTATTTTCTTTAACATATCTTTACTCCTCATCTAAACCTAGTAATCTAGCAAGTCGATTAAATCTTTGTTTCCTATCATCATATCCATTCTGACCACCATTAACGAGCCGAGTTACTTCTTGTACTGTCCCTGATTTAGCAAGATCTTTTAATTTAACGAATTGTTTTACATTGCGATTTGGCTTGCCTGTTTTAGTAAACCAAAACACAAATGCTGATTCAATTCTATATTGTTCGGAGCTTACTAATAAATCTGGATTAGCAACGAAATCTTGAACATCATCGGAATTATTTTTGTTATGAACATTTGTAAAATGATTATAGGCATCTTTACCTGTTAATTGGATCATACCTTTCCCTCTATAACCATCGCCGGATGATTCATCACCATTTTCCATTCTATTGGCATAGATATAATTTCCCAAATGTTCAGGATTTTTCTCATAATAAGATGTATTAGTCCATAATTTATGGTCTAAGTTGTTCTAAATTACAACTATTTTTTGCGCTATATGGTGACTGACTAATGCTTTTTTGTCATTGCTTATAGGTTAATTGCCCATCTGTTGGTTGCCTGTTGCCTGTAAGCAACAAAATGATCTTTACCAACAATAAATAAAATAACTTTCATTGTTAAGTAATACTTTTTGTGGGTATCGACGGTATTATATTTGTTAGCTGCTGATAAATTGTTTAATGATAATGGAAACTCATTCCAATATTAGATTTGTGAGGTAAGCAGCCTATCGTTTCCTTGTAGATATAAAACATCTTTCGACACTATCCAATAATGTTTGTCATAAACCTTATCCTTAATCTTGCACCTTTTTATTTGTTACTATTTTTTCTATTTGTTGTTTTATTTGTTCTGTTAAACAACGTGTAATCTTATGGGTAAATGTGTCCACTTCATTATAGTAAATGGGTGATGATAAGACTAAACAAGCTTCATTAATTTGTTTATCTATTACCTTGATAGCATTTTTTTGCTCACTTTCATTTTTTTGAAGTAATGTTAACTTTTTAACTAAAAGATCATGATAATAGTTGTAAGATTCTACATTACAAGTTGTATTATACTCATCTTGATAACAAGATTTAAGTTTCTCAGTTTCAAAAATCGGGGATTGAGATTGTGTCAATATATCAAATTGATCAGGATAAATAATACGATATTGATAACGATCTTCATTAACGAATAACGCTTTAAGCCTGAATCGTAAATTTTCTTTATCAATTTGGTAATTTTTCCAAAATATTGGCTGAATAGAACGACCAAAATCTTTTACTAATAGTGTATAAATATTTCCATTAGGATTAATATAATAATATTGATTACTTAACCAATAATAACCGACAACATCATAAGAAATATTTGCTAGTGTAATTGTATCTTTAATGGTTCCTTGATAAACCAAGGATAAATTTAGCCCCTTAACTGGATAATTATTATCATTAAAGGTTTTATTAAAGTATTGTTTATTAATAACAAATTTTAGTTCACTTTTATCGTATATAACAACATCTTTATTAACCGCTTCATATAAATCACTAAAATAAGGATCAATTTGATTTATTGGGCAATACGCTTTATTTTCTTCTCGTTCAGTGTTACTAAACTGCCAATCAACCATTGCTTGGCAGTCTTGTTTTAATTGTTCCATATCGATCGATTCAATAATAGATATACCTTTATAGCTATCAGTGACGTCAAATTGCTGGCTATGAGCATAAAAACTAAATATTGGTAAAATCAACACAAAATATAATGAAATCTTCATCACTTAATCCTTTATAGCTAATCTTATTATTTAATCTTATTAAAAATACCCGAGTGATCGATTTGGTATTCGATTTCTGTAGTTTGAATTTTATCGTTAGGAGCTTCATCATCTTCAAAAAGATTTTGTTGTTGATGTTGTTTTATTAAGATTTTTCCATTTGTTTTTATAAAAAAATCATTCCAGTAAGATATTTCACCATTTTGTATTTTATAAAGTACTATGGCATCAATCAGATTATTTTTAGCATCAAAACTATTTAACTGAAAAGTAAAAACATTAGCATCATTCTCACCAATTGCCATATAAATAATTCCTTTATATAAAATATCATTATAATGAAAATAAACATGTGGGAAATAAAATGCGCTTTTAGTTAAATATTTAAATAATTTAGGTTTAAATGAAAATTCTTTATTAGAAAATCTTAATGGGAAAGGCATATTAGGTGATAGTTTTATACCGAAATCACTCCAATAATAATATTTTTCTAATCCTTTTGAAGAATAAGGTAAGTCTATTTTTTGATAATGATGTAAATCATTGATTACATTTGCAGAAAATACAGCATTTATATTGGAGAACAATAATAAGAAGGTAACTATAAAACTATTAAAAGATTTCATTATTTAATTTCCCTGTTTTTTGCTTATTTTGATATATAACCAATAAATTTTTTACAATATGATATCCGAGTAAAGATTTTTTAAATACATAAAATTCGAAATCTTTATGTATTCTACTTTTAACTTACACAAATCAAAAAATGCCTATGTCAGAAACTTTAAAAGCGGCAATTAGCTATTCTCTTTTTTATTAATAATACGATTAAAATCAAAGCCACATATATGTAAGTGATGGTAATGATCATATCCACCTGGTCCCTTTTTTTTCATATGTTTGGTGTGTTTAAGCAATGTGTTAGCCTGTTTTTTATAAGTAAAATATTCAGAGTACATTAAAGTAGTTCTACCCCAACCAAATTTATATAAAGCCACATTAAATTTTGTTTGTTCTTCAAAATCAAAAGTTGAATAAGATAACCAGGTTACCTCACCATTTCTTTTAGTTGATATATACCTTAAATCACCTGCAATGCCATTTATATGCGATTTACTTTGAATAGATTTAGCGTCATGAGTGCTAAAACCTCTAAATCCTAAATAATCTACATTTAATTCTAACATTGCACCAAGTAGACCAGCAAAACAATCTGGATTTATAAACCATCTGTTTGATTCGCTGTTTAATGTTTTAAATTTTGCTTTAACAATACCATCAGGTGAACTATATCCTTGCTCAAATTCTCTAATATCTATAAGCTCGACATCGTAATTTTGTGGTTTATTTCCTCTTGCCATTGCTTTGGTAACATGTACTGTAAAAATACCCAATTCATGTTTTTGTTTACCCTTGTCATGATAAACATATCGATATTTTTGCTCATAATCTTCAAGTATTTCTTGTGGTATATGCTTTTCAATTCGCCCATCATGGTAAATATGATAAGTGACTATATCTGCTGGTTTAGTATTAAAATAATCTAGCACTGCCACAGGATGTATAAACCACGCTTTTCCATCCATTGATAGATTAGAAAGTATCTGCGTGTTAGCATTAACAGGGGGTTGGTTAGAGTTTGCTGTTTGTGCTTCTGCCACTTCTTTCCACCATAAAGATGGTTTTATGCGTTTCTCTTTTTCAAGTTGCCAGTTGGTTTTGATATGTTCGTGGGCTTCGTTTAATTTTTTTAAGGCAAAGTCACGTTGATAAGGTAAGGTTAGGCCGAGTTTGTTTAACTCTTGTTCGATGATTTCTTTTTTTTGCTGTTTTTCTTGTTCATATAGGTTATCTATCTCATTCCATTTACTTAATTCTTCATCGGCGTACCATTCACTTTCATAGTTTATAAGTAAATGGCCTATTTGCTGCGCTGTCCAGCTTGTGCGTAACCCTTCTTTTAAATCGCCATCAGTAAAAGACGGTTGGGTTGTTTTTTTGCGCTGCATTGAATAACGTAGTGTTCCGGTTAAGATGTGATGTAATTCCCGCATTGCTGGGGTGTAATCGGCTAAATCTAAGGTGGTGACTTTATTTTTGCTGATTTTATCGGATAATTCGCCTAGTGTTGCTTTTTCTTCTATGGTGTTAAATCCATGCCAGTGCCATGGGCTAATCTGTTTGATATGGGCTTGTTTTAGATTGACCCAACCGGTTATTGGTATGCCTTGTTGGTTGCCTGCGGTCA
>NZ_AWGA01000096.1 GCF_000471645.3 Candidatus Schmidhempelia bombi str. Bimp
AATCATATAAATATGGATCAAAGTTTCATGATTATCTGAATAAAGAACCATTTCATAAGGCATAAATTCATCTTCTAAATCATTTCTTAATATTAATTTTCCATTATTAATTTTTAATATATCTAAATAATTATTTAGATCAGTTATTGTTGGCATTTCTATTGGAATAAGTTGAATTCTTTCACCATTTTTAAAATAGTATCCACCTATTTCAAAATTAATCATTTCTTTTTAACCTCTCTTAGTTTTTTCATACCTGACTCCCAATAGTAAGTTTTAGGTAACTTTGTTACTTCATCAACCGCGTGAATCGTTACTGATTTTGCATTGGCAGCTTTTGCCGCTGAAACAATATCAGAGCGACAATAATTACATACATCTTTTCCTTTTACAGTGATTTTTAAATCTGCTCCTTTAGCAACTCCTGCTTTATGCGCTTGATGAATTGCACCTATTTCGGCATGAGCATTAGACATATTACTATTTGGCAACGGTAGATTATCTGTTTTACCTTTATCCATCAATTTTTGCTCTTTTGATTTTATTTTCTCAGAAATTAAAGTTGATTCATTTGCATTTGCTTTATCTATAGGTCTAGCTGTTTGATTGGTATCTACAAACTTATGACCATTAACCTCCAGTTCAGCTGTTACTGTCGGTTTTGTTGTATCCGTCGTTCCCTTTTCTGCTTTTATTTCTTGCTCATTTTTGGCATGCTCGCCAAACTGGCTTGATTTATTTCCTTTTTCAGCAGTAGCTTTATTAATTGTCGTTTCAGGGGCTTTTCCTGATTGTTGTATTTCTCCTTTTGCTTCGCCAGCAACTGGTTTATTTTTAACAATTTTATTGCCTTTTATACCATAATGAGTACCTGCCAGTGAAGAGGTAATTCCGTGGGCGGCCATGATAGCTCGATATTGTGTGCTACTTCGATTACACTTGATGAATTGCCTTTCTGACTTTCAGCAATATAACCCATCATAGCAAGCTTTTGGCTTTATCACTGGGAAGTTGGTGGTGATTGATGCACAACAGGGATTGTTGATTATTAGGATTGAAGTCAAAGCTAAAAAATAATAAATAAGAACCCCGCTGGTTAGGCGGGGAACTTACTATCTACCACCACTTAGGATAATTAATAAATTCATTTCTGATGACTGAGTAAACATCATCAGTAATCTTACAACTATACCCAGCAGTCATAACGTTTCCTTCAGGATCTTGTTTCTTAATTGACCATGTAAACTCTATGAACTCATTACTTTTTATTATCTCTATGATAAAAGTATCATCCATATCATTTAGTATAGTGTTTTCTCCCGCATTAAGCCCTTTAGAGAATCGATCCCAGACGTTACAATCAATCCAAATTTCTCCACTGTATGCTAAAAGATGAGTAAACTGTTTCATATTAATATCAATTTTAAATTTAATTGACGGTAAATAATCATCTATTTCTATCTCATTAAAAATGATCTTGATAGGATTGCTTAAATTAATACTCATTAATACCTCTACTTATTTAACTGGTCGAGCATGAATTAAAGCCGGAAGCTCACCGGATTGACGAGGTGGTGCTAATTAGTACCAACAATATGTTTGTTTTGTTGATTCATATTAACAGTTAAGTTGGGGTTTGCATCTGGAGCAAAATTAGCATCTGGTTTTACAGTAGAATTACTAACATCTTTCCCTTTTCCTGCCTTGCTATTCAAGACTTGCCACTTAAAAACAAACTTTCTACTGGTTAACTGGAAATTATTAATCTACAAAGTGGAAGTTATTTCATTGCTAATTACCTTAATCCACACTTCTCCAGACTCCATTAGCTACTTCGATTACACTTGATGAATTGCCTTTCTGACTTTCAGCAATATAACCCATCATAGCAAGCTTTTGGCTTTATCACTGGGAAGTTGGTGGTGATTGATGCACAACAGGGATTGTTGATTATTAGGATTGAAGTCAAAGCTAAAAAATAATAAATAAGAACCCCGCTGGTTAGGCGGGGAACTTACTATCTACCACCACTTAGGATAATTAATAAATTCATTTCTGATGACTGAGTAAACATCATCAGTAATCTTACAACTATACCCAGCAGTCATAACGTTTCCTTCAGGATCTTGTTTCTTAATTGACCATGTAAACTCTATGAACTCATTACTTTTTATTATCTCTATGATAAAAGTATCATCCATATCATTTAGTATAGTGTTTTCTCCCGCATTAAGCCCTTTAGAGAATCGATCCCAGACGTTACAATCAATCCAAATTTCTCCACTGTATGCTAAAAGATGAGTAAACTGTTTCATATTAATATCAATTTTAAATTTAATTGACGGTAAATAATCATCTATTTCTATCTCATTAAAAATGATCTTGATAGGATTGCTTAAATTAATACTCATTAATACCTCTACTTATTTAACTGGTCGAGCATGAATTAAAGCCGGAAGCTCACCGGATTGACGAGGTGGTGCTAATTAGTACCAACAATATGTTTGTTTTGTTGATTCATATTAACAGTTAAGTTGGGGTTTGCATCTGGAGCAAAATTAGCATCTGGTTTTACAGTAGAATTACTAACATCTTTCCCTTTTCCTGCCTTGCTATTCAAGACTTGCCACTTAAAAACAAACTTTCTACTGGTTAACTGGAAATTATTAATCTACAAAGTGGAAGTTATTTCATTGCTAATTACCTTAATCCACACTTCTCCAGACTCCATTATTAAAGTTTTTGATTCTATTTTCACGAGTGCGATATAAGAACCAAATAACTCATCACCATCAAGCATATTTTTACATTCAAATTCCTTCACATTTTTACAATGAATTTTTCCCAAAGAATGCCCATCATAAGTGCTCCATATATCAAAAATAAGATCACAACCAAAATTACTAAAATTTATAGTTCCAAGGATTACATCTTCAAATTTCATAATTTACTCCACAAAATGTCCAGTTGAATGTAATTGATCCGGAAGCCTATTACCAAAATAATCTTGTCGCTCAGAGTATTTACCTGATCTATCTGATTTCCATACTCTTTGTGTTCTAATGACTTCACCTGTTGGCTTGATGGTTACAGTGACACTATCTGGACCTTTCCATGTTTCGTAGCCTCCCTGTGATTGCCCATTACTAGTAAATCCTTTAAATTTTAGATCTTCATAGAGCTTCTCTCTTGTTTTAGGTAAATTCGGAGTTATCTGCCTCGTCGTTCCCTTTTCTGCTTTTATTTCTTGCTCATTTTTGGCATGCTCGCTAAACTGGCTTGATTTATTTCCTTTTTCAGCAGTAGCCTTATTAATTGTCGTTTCAGAGGCTTTTCCTGATTGTTGTATTTCTCCTTTTGCTTCGCCAGCAACTGGTTTATTTTTAACAATTTTATTGCCTTTTATACCATAATGAGTACCTGCCAGTGAAGACGTAATTCCGTGGGCGTCCATGATAGCGCGATATTGTGTCGCGACTTCGGTTACATTACGTCCACTCTCCTTGGCTATGGCTTCTATTGCCAGTAAATGTTGGACTTCCTCCTTAGATAATCCGTTTAATGCCTCATTTAACGCAGCTGCATCATGTCGATATAATTCTCTGTATTTGATTATATAGTTGAAGTCATCGTCGTACTGCGATTTTGTTATCCATGCCTCTTGTAGCGCTCCTTGGCAGGCCAAACTGGCAACATTTCCTAATGAACAGCTATCTTTGATAACTTGTTGCCGCTCTTTATCTTTTTTCTCTAA
>NZ_AWGA01000018.1 GCF_000471645.3 Candidatus Schmidhempelia bombi str. Bimp
AGGGTTTTTTTATGTCAAGCATCACAAAGTGGTTCTCTAAAAGATTAGTAATAATAACCATGGAGAAACTCAATGCTAGATCAAACTCGTTTACGTATTGCTATACAAAAATCCGGTCGTTTAAGTGATGAGTCAAAAAAATTACTTAAAAAATGTGGGGTTAACATCAACTTACAAGAGCAACGGCTGATTGCCTTTGCAGAAAATATGCCTATTGATATTTTACGCGTACGTGATGATGATATACCTGGACTTATTTTCGATGGTATTGCCGATTTAGGTATTATTGGTGAAAATGTTTTAGAAGAAGCGTTATTAGCTCGTCAAGCCGAAAATCAAAGTCCACAATATAATAAATTGCGCCGCCTAGATTTTGGTGATTGTCGTTTATCCATTGCTGCTCCACGTGACTACCAATATAGTGATATTTATTGCCTAAATGGTAAACGGATTGCCACTACCTACCCTCACCTATTACAGCGTTATCTTCAACAATTTAATGTCTCGTTTAACACCTGTTTACTTAATGGTTCGGTTGAAGTTGCTCCAACAGCTGGTCTTGCTGATGTGATTTGTGATTTAGTATCAAGTGGATTAACCCTTGATGCTAATGGATTAAAAGAGATCCAAGTTATCTATCAATCGAAAGCGTGCCTTATTCAACGAGCTGGTGAAATGCCCAGCGATAAACAACAGCTAATCGATAAATTATTGATACGCATACAAGGCGTAATTCAGGCCCGTGAATCTAAATATATTATGTTACATGCGCCAACCGATAAATTAGATCAAATAAAGGCACTTTTACCTGGTGCGGAAAATCCCACTATCTTGTCACTCGCCGGCGAGTCACACCGCGTTGCACTACATATGGTTAGTAGCGAAACCTTATTTTGGGAAACCATGGAGCAGCTTAAACAACTTGGTGCAAGTTCAATACTTGTGTTACCTATTGAAAAAATGATGGAGTAAAACTGATGGACATTTTTAATTGGCAACAATGCTCTGCCACTGAACAAAAAAACCTATTAATGCGCCCTGCTATAGCTGAATCAGAAACAATTACTCAACAGGTGAGTAATATTATTGATCAAGTAAGAAAACAGGGTGATCAAGCATTAACATTGCTTACCGCCCAGTTTGATCGGGTTTCACTTGACCAAATTAAGGTCAACATAGATAACTGCGATCAAGCCGCATTAAATCTATCTTCTGAATTAAAACAAGCCATACAGATAGCAGCGACCAATATTCGGACGTTTCACCAAGCCCAAAAACCAGCAACCATCTCAGTAGAAACAATGCCCGGAATTGAATGTCATCAAGTTACACGTCCTATTGAGTCAGTGGGTTTATATATACCTGGTGGAACCGCACCACTATTATCAACGGTATTAATGCTGGCGATCCCTGCTAAAATTGCGGGTTGTAATAGAATAATTCTCTGCTCTCCGCCACCCATTAGCGATGAAATTTTATATGCGGCACGCCTATGTGGTATTACCGATATTTATCAAATAGGCGGTGCTCAGGCGATTGCGGCAATGGCATTTGGTACCGAAAGTGTGCCCAAAGTAAACAAAATTTTTGGTCCAGGCAATGCATTTGTTACTGAAGCCAAACGTCAGATTAGCCAATGTAAAGATGGGGCAAGTATTGATATGCCAGCAGGTCCATCAGAAGTGCTAGTGATTGCTGATAGTTTAGCTAATCCCGCATTTATTGCTATCGATCTACTATCACAAGCAGAACATGGTGCTGATTCACAAGTTATTTTAGTCACCCCTGATCAACAACTTGCTGAACAAGTAAAAAAAGAGATAGATAAACAGATTAAAACCTTACCAAGGCAGTCTATTGCTGAAAAAGCGTTAATAAAAAGCCGTTTGATTGTCACTAAAGATCTTGAGCAATGTATTGCTATTAGTAATCAATATGGTCCTGAACACTTAATTATTCAAACGCGTAATGCGTCAACGTTAGTAGAAAAAGTGACTAATGCGGGTTCAATCTTTCTTGGTGATTGGTCACCCGAATCTGTAGGCGACTATGCCTCTGGTACCAATCATGTTTTACCTACTTACGGCTATACTGCAACCTATTCCAGTTTAGGTTTAGCTGATTTTCAAAAACGGATGACCGTCCAACAACTGTCACCAGCAGGTTTACTGCTCATTGCTCCTACCGTTGAAATAATGGCACAAGCGGAGCAATTAACCGCCCATAAACAAGCTGTCACACTTAGAGTACAACAACTTATGGCAACGCAGGCATAGAGGAGATCAGGGTTATCATGAATACATTTGATATTAATAAATTACTTAGAAATAATATACGTCAATTATCACCTTATCAATCCGCTCGTCGTATTGGTGGTCAAGGTCAAGTATGGCTTAATGCCAATGAATTTCCTTATCCAAGATCCTACCAATGGCAACAAAATACTTTACATCGCTATCCAAAACCACAATCAGAGCTGTTGATAAATGCCTATGCCAATTATGCCAATATAAAACCAGACCAACTTATTGTCACCCGTGGTGCTGACGAAGCAATTGATTTATTGATTAAAGCATTTTGCGATCCTAATCAAGATAGCGTTATTTACTGTCCTCCCACTTATGGTATGTATGAAATCTGCGCTAAAACTTATGGTGTGAAGTGTAAATCAATCGCAACGCTAGCCAACTGGCAATTAGATTTATCCGCTATCGAGCAGCAATTAGATAGCGTAAAATTAGTGTTTGTTTGTCGTCCTAATAACCCTACTGGTAATACAGTTGAGGCGATAACAATTAAACATTTATTAGAAATAACCAAACAAAAAGCATTAGTAGTGGTTGATGAAGCTTACATTGAATTTACCCCAACACAAACCCTTACAACGTGGTTAAATAGCTATCCAAATCTAGTTATTCTACGTACCTTATCTAAAGCATTCGCGCTAGCTGGCTTGCGTTGTGGTTTTGCCATTGCTAATTCGGCAGTTATCGATGTTTTAACTAAAATCAGCGCGCCCTACGCCTTACCTACACCAGTAATTGATATTGCTGTGGAGGCATTATCATCAGCAGCTATTAAAATAATGCAACAGCAAGTCAAGCAAATCAATGAGTTAAAACAGCAATTTGCTGATCAGCTTAACGCGCTATCTTGCGTACAACAAGTTTATCCAAGTGATGGTAACTATTTATTAGTTCGATTTAATACTGAATCCAACATATTTAAACAATTATGGCAACAGGGCATTATTTTAAGAGATCAACACCAGCAATTAGGGTTAGAAAACTGTATTCGAATTACGATAGGTACCGGTGATGAATGTGCCACCGTTATTCAAGCATTAAAACAGCTTGCTAAGGAGTAAACCGCGATGCCAAAACAGAAATATTTATTTATTGATCGTGATGGAACACTTATTACCGAGCCACCTATCGATTTTCAAGTAGATAGTGTTGATAAACTGGCTTTAGAGCCAGATGTAATTCCAGCTTTACTGAAATTACAAGCAGCAGGCTTTAAATTGGTTATGATTACGAATCAAGATGGATTAGGTACTCCTAGTTTTCCAATGGATGATTTTATTAAACCGCATAAACTAATGATGGATATCTTCACTTCACAAGGTATTCATTTTGAAGAGGTCTTAATTTGCCCTCACTTTGCGAGTGATAAGTGTGACTGCCGGAAACCAAACATTAAGCTGGTTTTATCCTATCTTACTCAAGGTCAGTTAGATGTTAAGCAAAGCTATGTGATTGGCGACAGACAAACCGATAATGAATTAGCCCAAAATATGGGCATTCAGAGCTTAAGCTATCACCCACAAACGCTCAATTGGTTGGAGATAGCCCAACGGTTAACAACACCAGATAGATATGCTCATATCGTTAGAAAAACCAAAGAAACGACATTGGATGTACAAGTGTGGCTTGATCGTCATGGTGAAAATCAAATTAATACTGGTATTCATTTTTTTGACCATATGTTATCGCAAATTGCAACGCACGGTAAATTTCGTTTACATATCCATGCGCAAGGCGATTTACATGTTGATGATCATCATACGATTGAAGATACCGGACTTTCCTTAGGTGAGGCATTAAAAGCAGCGTTAGGTGATAAACGCGGTATTGAACGTTTTAGTTTTGTATTACCTATGGATGAGTGTTTAGCGCAGTGTGCATTAGATCTATCTGGTCGCCCTTATCTAAATTATTCAGCCGATTATCATTACCAAAAAGTGGGAGATATGAGTACAGAAATGGTAGCACATTTCTTTCACTCATTATGTTATAGCTTGGCCTGTACACTCCATATCAGCACGACAGGCAATAACGATCATCATCGTATTGAAAGTTTATTTAAAGTCTTTGGTCGTACTTTAGGCCAAGCAATAGCGATAAATGGCAATGAATTACCTAGCTCAAAAGGAGTATTATGATGCCGTCAACCCGTTATCGATCCCATTTAACACAAAAGGTCGTGATTTTAGATACTGGTTGTGCCAATTTAGCTTCGGTTAACTATGCGATTCAACGTTTAGGCTATCACCCCATCATCAGTCGTGACGCTAAGGTCGTACTGAATTCAGATAAATTATTTCTGCCTGGTGTTGGTACTGCCTCTGCCGCGATGAAACAACTTAGCGAAAACCAATTAATTGACCTAATCAAAGCCTGTAAGCAACCCGTATTGGGTATCTGTTTAGGTATGCAATTACTTGCTCGTTATAGTGAGGAAGGGCATGTCAAAACCTTAGGCATGATTGAACAAAATATTATTCACTTACCTTCTCATGGTCTGCCCTTACCTCATATGGGATGGAATCAGGTTTATACGGATAACGAGCAATCGCTATTTAAAGATATTCCGCAAGGTGCCTATTTTTATTTTGTTCACAGTTATATGTTACCGCTTTGCTCAGCCACCATCGCAAGCGCCAACTATGGAGAAACGTTTTCTGCTGCTATACAGAAAGATAACTTCTTTGGTGTGCAATTCCATCCTGAACGTTCAGGAGCACTTGGCGCCAAATTACTAAAAAATTTTTTGGAGATGTAATTATGTCAATAACAAAAAGATTAATTATACCCGCCCTTGATCTGATTGATGGCAACGTTATCCGGCTACATCAAGGTGATTATAACCAACAACGCCAATATAGGGATAACCCTTTAGACTACTTAACGACCTACCAAGAGCAAGGGGCAGAATATTTTCATATTGTCGATTTAAGTGGGGCAAAAAATCCTAAGTTACGCCAATTCTCCCTAATAAAAACGTTATTAGCCTCCATAGCGACACCGATACAAATTGGTGGTGGTATTCGAACGCAGGACGACATTGAGCGACTGCTTAATGCTGGAGCCAATCGCGTGGTGATTGGCTCCATCGCCATCACCTCCCCAGGAAAGGTTAAACAGTGGTTTAAACACTATGGGGCTGATAAACTGGTATTAGCATTAGATATTCGAATTGATAATAATCATAACAAATATATTGCTATTCATGGCTGGCAAGAAAATTCATTAAGTACCTTAGAGCAGGTTATCGATGATTATCTAACCGTTGGTCTTAAACACGTATTATGTACAGATATTGCTAAAGATGGAACACTAACGGGACCAAATGTAAATTTATATCGAGAGCTCAGTCAGCAATATCCCGAAATTGCCTTACAAGCGTCGGGGGGAATTAGTTCACTGGACGATATCAACGCATTAACTACCGCAAATATCAGCGGCATTATTATTGGACGAGCCTTACTTGAGAAAAAATTTACGGTTAAGGAGGCAATAACATGTTGGCAAAACGTATAATTGCTTGCCTTGATGTATTAAATGGTCAAGTGGTTAAAGGCATTCAATTTAGAGATCATGAGATTATTGGTGACATCGTCCCTTTAGCTCAGCGTTATGCGCAAGAAGGCGCGGATGAATTGGTCTTTTATGATATTACCGCCTCTTCGGATCAGCGGACGGTTGATAAAAGTTGGGTGACACGTGTTGCCAAGTCCATTGATATTCCTTTCTGTGTTGCGGGTGGTATAAAGTCCATTGAAGATGCGCGGCAAATTTTATCTTATGGTGCGGATAAAATATCCATTAATTCTCCAGCGCTTAGTGATCCTGATTTAATCTGTCGTTTAGCGGATCACTTTGGCAAACAATGTATTGTAATTGGTATTGATAGTTGGTTTGATCAACAGAGCAAGACGTATTATGTCTATCAATTTACAGGCGATCAAACTAAAACGAAATTAACGGGCCGCCGTACGTTAGATTGGTTAACAGAAGTGCAAACACGCGGTGCTGGCGAGATCGTATTAAATATGATGAACCAAGATGGGGTACGCAATGGTTACGATTTAATACAATTACAACAAATGCGCCAGCATTGCCATCTTCCCCTTATTGCGTCTGGTGGGGCTGGCACGATGCAACATTTTGCTGATGCTTTTCAACAAGCGCATGTTGATGGCACCTTAGCGGCTTCTGTATTTCATAAACAACTCATCAACATCAATAAACTAAAACAATTTTTAGCAGAAAAAAAGATTGAGGTAAGAATATGTTAGCAATAGAACAACTTAATTGGGATAAAGTGAATCATTTAATGCCCGTCATTATTCAACATGCAGTATCAGGTACGGTATTGATGTTAGGATTTATGAATCCTGCCGCGCTGATCCAAACTCAAACCACAGGTAAAGTGACCTTTTACTCAAGAACTAAACAACGTTTATGGGTCAAAGGCGAAACATCTGGCAACTATTTACAGCTGGTTGATATAGCAACGGATTGTGACCAAGATAGCCTACTAATTTTAGCCTTACCATTAGGTCCTACATGCCATAATGGAACCAATAGCTGTTTTACAGAAATAAAAACAGATTGGACATTTTTTCACGATTTAGAAAACTTATTAGCAGCCCGAAAAACGGCACCACTAGATTCGTCTTATACGGCTCGCCTTTATGCATCAGGCACTAAACGTATTGCTCAAAAAGTAGGTGAGGAAGGCGTAGAGACAGCTTTAGCCGCGACAGTAAAAAATAGACCAGAACTAAAAAATGAAGCTGCTGATCTTGTCTATCACTTACTAGTATTATTACAAGATCAAAACTTGAAATTTAGTGATGTAATCACGATTCTACGCCAGCGACATACAGAAAATGCGTAGTCAATTGGTATTGTTGTTTTATTATTGATCAATGAATAGGGAGGACTATTAAGATAATTAAACTAGGCATGGTTGCTAAATGATAAAAAAATATGACGAGAATACAATTACCTTGATAAATTAAACGTCGCAATATAACTAGTTACAGTTGTCACTAGTTATATTATAGCTCTTGTTTATCTAACATTTCACTCTCTTAATTAATCCTTATCATCGTCAAAATAGCGGCGCACAGGACTAAACGGTAACGTGTAATATAGTATCAATTATCAGCTAATTAAAAAAGCGCGTCGTTGATATAGAAAGACTAGTAGTCGTTTATTTAATACATGTAGTTTGTTCACTATTTTGACTAATTCGTGGTGGAAACTCGGGATTTTTCCTTGTTTATGAGTGATGACGGTAACCGGATTTTGGTACATTTTCGTCATTATGGGAGCAAGAGCCATTCAAGTAATGGCGATTGAATTATATACCCTTATTGATATGCCACATACGATGCCTATTTGCTTATCATTGTTATCTTGCAAAATAAACAGGCAATTATCTTTAATAAAGCATTAAAAATAAAATGCTATCTTATTGTCGCGTAAAGTAAGGAAAAAGATACATTTATATCAACAACAACAATATTTATATTTATATTTATATTTATATTTATATTTATATTTATATTTATATTTATTATAAAAATTATATCGGATGATTACTAAAAAATTGTAATCATTGTTAGCTAGAAAGATAACTTAAGTGGTTAGATTACATCATAGAACTATAGCATACGTTATAAATATTATTCACATCCCTATGCGCTAAATAAAAAAAAGCCTAAACAGTATCCTTTAGGCTTATATCAGTGTTTTCAAAAAATCTTTAACAGAATCTTGAAAATAATAGATAGTTCTACATTTTTATTTTTTCAATATTAGTTGCTACTCCCAACAACTAACTTGAAAACCATTATCTCGATTAATAGAATTAGTTATTCTTAAAAAAGATCAATCGTAAGATTATTCTTTATTTACTATGTAAATAGTATGATAAATGATAGAAAATAAAATGCAAGTATTTATTTTTTACAATAAAAATAGACAACGTATCGATTCTACTTTGCCTAATATATCGATAAAAGCTTAGCGTATAAAATAATATAGGTTATTCATTAATTTGCTATTTAAATAAGCTATAATAAGCGTTATTGTTAAATTTATGAGACCATTTTATGACAACATCAGATCCACTCCTTACTTTTAGCCAAGCGAAGGCGCGCTTATTAGATCAAGTACCGAAGAAGTTGGCAACATCTATTATCGGGATTTCTGATGCATTACATAAAATTACCGCTAAAGATATTATTTCGCCTATGGATGTTCCAAGTTTTAATAATTCAGCGATGGATGGTTATGCTGTACGCCTAAGCGAAATAAAAACACAGCAACCACTTAGCGTTGCTGGGACAATTTATGCAGGACAACAAACTCTTCCATATTGGCCTAAAAATAGTTGTCTACGCATTATGACAGGAGCGCCGGTACCAGACGAAGCGGATGCCGTCGTGATGCAGGAACAGACACAACAAAACAGCAATCGAATAACGTTCTTACAGCCAATCAAGCCACAACAAAACATCCGTTACATTGGTGAAGATATAAAAAAAGGCGAAATCGTGGTAAATTCAGGACAAAAATTGACCATTCCACACATTGCTAGGTTAGCCGCATTAGGTATTAGTGAAATTGAGGTGTATCACCCACTTAAAGTGGCGCTTTTTTCTACAGGCGATGAGTTACGTGAGATTGGCGACAGTTTATCAGCTGGAAAAATTTTTGATATTAACCGATTAACCTTAAAATTAATGTTACAACAATTAGGTTGTCAAGTCATAGATTTGGGTATTGTTGCTGACGATCCATCGCAAATAGAACAAACGTTTACCGATGCAATGCAAGCAGATATGATTATCACTACCGGTGGGGTATCCGTTGGGGAAGCGGATTTCACAAAACAAGTATTAGAAAAGATAGGAAAAGTGCAATTTTGGAAAATAGCAATGAAACCTGGCAAACCTTTTACTTATGGTCGTTTAAATAATGCCATATATTGTGGTTTACCGGGTAATCCTATTTCGGCAATGGTCACGTTTTACCAATTGGTACAACCGCTAATTTTGTTACTATCTGGATTAACAGATATTCAATCCACCTTTCCTCAATTTCAAGTAAAAACCTTAAGTGCAATTAATAAAAAACCAGGAAGGGTTGATTTCCAACGCGGAAATCTTATTGCTGATAAACATGGCGAACTTAATGTAACTGTCGCCACTCATCAAGGATCGCATATAACACAATCATTAAACCATACTAACTGTTTTGTTGTGCTAGAACAAGAACGAGGTAAGGTAGCGGCGGGTGAATATGTTACGGTGGAATTATTCAATCCGTTGCTGAGTTAAACGAATAAAACCGCACAACGTTTAAAGTTTAGCGACAATCTAAGCGCTTTTAAATTGTCGCTCTAATTACCCATTATCCGCTTAATTAAAATGGATCTTACCCGTTTGCTTATTAAACTTTATATTTTTTAAACACCCGTAAATCAATAAGCCCATTTTTTTACTCATACCAAATTTTCGACGTAAAAAAAGCAACCAAACAAGTAACCAAATAAACTTGGCAGCACCAAGACCACGATATAATAACCATTGCAACACGACTTTTATCATATACTGATAGTTTACCTTGACTAAATAACAATAATCCCAACCTATATAGCCATAAAATCCTTTATTAACAATAAGATAAGATTATTAATCGTAAAAAACAAGTTCATTTACCCAATATTTAATCAAAAAGGGCTAAGTATTGTCCGTAGCCTTTGGCGGCCATTTCCTGTTTAGGAATAAACTGTAGTGCAGCAGAATTAATGCAGTAACGGAGCCCACCCTTTGCCGGAGGTCCATCTTTAAACACATGACCAAGATGCGAATCGGCCTCTTTGGAACGCACTTCAATTCGATGCATACCATGACTA
>NZ_AWGA01000097.1 GCF_000471645.3 Candidatus Schmidhempelia bombi str. Bimp
ATTTCTTGTTGTTCCTCTTATATTATCATCCAAATTACGAGCTTTAGAAAAATAAAGGTGGAATTGCTTTTCAGCCTCATTGCCCAACCAGCTCGTATCGACGCCCATATCCATATACATGCCTTTAGCGTCACTGCCAATTCTACCACCAGAAGGGTAGGCTTTAAGGTCATTATGTAATCGTAAAATATAGGCTTCTTCTAAATAGTTTAGGGTTCGCCGTAAATTAGGCAGTACACAACTGCCCCACGTTATATCTAATTGTTGGTTAATCGCGCGATTGCGGTAATCTGCTGGAATATGCCGCATAATCTCTAAATATCGACTTTCGGCAATCTCTATCGCTTTTTTGTAGTGTTCATACCGTTTTTTATATGCATCAACGGTAATAGTTTGTTCAAGTAAATAACACTCTTGTGGATGTAATATGCCCATTTTCTATTCCTCTTTTATTTTAAACCAATTACCAATATTTTTGGTTAAATCAGGAACGCCCAGATAGGTGATCCCATTATCTTGATAATTAATTTCACCATAGCCCCAGTTAGTTGGTTTACGTCCACTAATATGTGAACGCTCTAAATGTTTGGGGTCAACAACAATTTGCACCGCGCCACCAGGAATATAATAAACTGTTTCATCAATTTCTTGAGATGCAGCTTTCCCTTCCCAGACTTTTAAGGTTTTTCCTTCTGGTACGGTATAGGTAATATATTCCCCATTACCATTCCATCCTGTCAGCACCGCATATTTTTCACGCCACTCTGCGCGTGAGGTTAATTTTTCAAACTCTTCAATCCGCATCCAACATGTTGAGTTATCAGCGCTTTTCGGATCAATGACGCGCGCAAGTTTAGTCCCTGCTGGTAACTCTGTTGCTGCTAAATCGTGGAAAGTTTTAAAACCCTTGTTTAATGGACCTAATCCATTTTCTGAAATATCAGGATAACCTTTAGTTATTAATTTTTTATATTCATTATCTAAGTTGTCTATTGCTTTTAATTTATTACCCGATCTTCGATAATAACTAGGTAACTTATCCGCCTGCTTAATAATTTCATGATCCTTTATACGGTTTATTTTATCGAAATTAGTCCCATGGGAGACTCGAAACATATCATCACTTTCATGATGTAACCGATAAATAAAACGCTCTATTAGCTCATTGACTGGCGCCAGGGCATTGGCTATATAGCGATCGGATAAATTCCGAGTATGATGTAGTTGCCTCCATACGGCTTGAGTCTGTTTCACCATTTTTTCCGGTA
>NZ_AWGA01000019.1 GCF_000471645.3 Candidatus Schmidhempelia bombi str. Bimp
ACCATGACTATAATCTGGTTTTTCTAAAAGTGAACTGGCCGTGATTGGTTGACTAAAACTAGGCCAGCCACACCCTGAATCAAACTTATCTTTAGAACTAAATAATACTTCACCAGACACAATATCCACATAAATACCTTCAGCCTGATGATCATAATACTCATTATGAAAAGGCGCTTCCGTAGCATTTTGTTGTGTCACCTCATATTGAAGTGGGCTTAATGCCGCTATCCGCTGGCGTTTTTTTTCATTATCCATCTGTTATACCCCGATTAAGTATGTTAATTACTTCATATATCAGAAATAAGTATAATTGAATAGTATATTAGCTGTTATTCATCACGTTGAAATGCATTTAAAATTAAAGATTAGGTTCTGTTTATGTAAATAAGTGTAAATAGAAAATAAAAAAGCATTAGCTATGATTAATATAAACATTATCTTTTTATTAATAATAAACAATCAATTTCATTACTATAGTAAAGAAATTGATTAAAAATTTTACAATATTAAGGCAGTTAACTTAACGCTAATTTTACAATAAGGACGAGAATTATACACTTCCCCGCAATTTATATTAATCAAAAACACGATAATATTAATCAGAAGATCATGATAGCGCTATACTCTATTGCGTGAGGCCGCATTGACATGAATAAAGCAATGATAAGAAAAGCGATATACAAAAAAGGATATTATATACCGCTGACAATATTTATACCTAAATTCAGCAAATATCTTTCAAATTGATTTTAAAAACGTTACTCTTTTTCTAAGAAAAAATTATTGGATTTATTTTTTATAACGGCTTGGCCAAATCGTTTCTGGTGTCACGCCAATGGCCTCAGAAATAATTTTTTCTCCCTTTGGCCACTTACGATCAAGTGCATTTCTTAACGTATTTTCAGATAGCCCCGCTTCTCTAGATAATTTTCTTAAACTTGTCCCACGTTTTTCTAATTCGGCACGAATATCAGCTCGATGCCAATCTTGACCTTTTTCATAATTTATCATTTTTAAATCCTTATAATTAATCGAATTAAATAGTACCATCAACTTACTTTTTTACCGATAATACAAAACAAAAGTAAAAAAGTAAATCGCCAATTTCATCATTTATTTATGCATGAAAAATGCATTAATAGAATTTAAATTAAGTTTTGTTTTAACTTATAAAAAATTGCATAGTTTAATTACACTTTATTTTTACTATATATTATGCGATCATCTCATTAATTTTTGGGTTAATCTAATGCTATAATTAGCTAAAAATTTATTAAAAAATGATTAATTGGTTTAATATATCTTTCATTCATCATTTTAAAACGGTAAAAATAAGGATATTTTTGTGAGTGGAAAACAGGGTAGAACACATGATATACCAGATATACCAAAAACTAACGAAGATTCTATTAGCAATCATAAAGTAATTTTCACCGAAGAAGCAACGACATTTGCACAAAGGCTAAAGTCAGTCATTGGTCAATGCTCTATGACATCTTTTGCTCAGCAATGTAATTTATCTGAAAGTGCAATTCGAAAGTATATTCGTGGTGATTCTGAGCCTACATTGCAAAATTTATTAGTCATCTGTGAAGTGGGGAAAGTATCGTTATCTTGGCTCGCTACAGGTAAGCCTGATAATAATTTGTTAACTACGTCACCCGAAAAACCTATGACACATCCCCCAACCCCATCTTTTGACCAAATCGTCATTAACGAAGTGAATTTTTACTCGCTTGCGCAAGAGCAAGTACAATATATCCCTAAAAGTCACTGGATGCTAAGTCGAAGATGGATCCTTAAGGAGGGACTGCAAAATGCGAATCTTGCATTTACCTGTATTAAAAGTGAAAATTTAACACAAGTCGCTAAAAAGGGGGATATTTCTTTAATTAATATTAAACCACAAGGTTGGCATGGTGTGTTAGAAGGCATTTTTATTATCTGTCTGCATGGCAATCTCTTAACCAAACGCATTCAATATGATCCGATTAAAAATGGCTATTGGCTTTATAGTGACAGTCCGCATTATCGGGATCATTTTATTGATATCAATCAACCTTTAGAATATAAAATTATCGCTAAAATTGAACATATTCTAACCCCTATTTTCTAATAGTATTAGCTAAAAATTACTGATGTTAAATTATAGCAGAAAGCTAAATGAGTGCGGCTCTGTATAACTTTATCATTTATATACTTTACGAACCGATAGTGGTTTAAATTGTGCGCTTGCTAATTTTAAATAAAATGTCCGCTAATTATTGGACTAATGACGGTTTGCTATTTCCTGAAAATAACTAATTTATGCCATATTTTACCCTATCAATAATAACGTGTTGCCATAAAAAATCGCCGAATTGACATACTGAATCAATTCAATGAATGATAGATAGTTTGCTTTAAACCGCTGTCGGTGATCAAAATCATTGCGTGTTTCGGTTTTTTCATCCGCAAATTTATTTTAAATAGTATATAATGTTGCGCTAATTCTAATTGTTGAACATATTTATAAAGGGTATTTTATGGGATTTAAATGTGGGATTGTTGGCTTACCTAATGTTGGTAAATCAACGCTGTTTAATGCATTAACTAAAGCAGGCATCGAAGCGGCAAATTTCCCGTTTTGTACTATAGAGCCAAATACTGGCGTTGTTCCTATGCCAGATCCACGTCTTGATCAACTTGCTAAAATTGTCAATCCGCAACGTACTTTACCAACCACGATGGAGTTTGTAGATATTGCGGGCTTAGTCAAAGGGGCCTCTAAAGGTGAAGGTCTTGGTAATCAGTTTTTATCAAATATTCGTGAAACTGAAGCTATAGGTCATGTTGTTCGCTGCTTTGAAAACGATAATATCATTCATGTTGCGGGACAAATTAATCCCGCAGAAGATATTGATATTATTAATACTGAATTAGCCCTTGCTGATTTAGATACCTGCGAACGAGCAATTCATCGTGTACAGAAAAAAGCAAAAGGTGGCGATAAAGATGCGAAATTTGAGTTATCTGTATTGGAAAAATGCTTACCTCATTTAGAAAATGCGCATATGTTGCGTGCACTTGATCTAGATAAAGAAGAATTAGCCGCAATCAAATATCTAAGCTTTTTAACTTTAAAACCAACCATGTATATTGCTAATGTGAATGAAGATGGTTTTGAAAATAATCCTTATCTTGATCAAGTTAAAGCGATTGCTGAGAAAGAAGGCGCGGTGGTTGTACCTGTATGTGCAGCGATTGAGGCCGATATAGCTGAACTTGATGATGCTGATCGTGATGAATTTATGGCCGAATTAGGTATTGATGAACCTGGTCTTAATCGCGTTATACGAGCTGGTTATAAGTTACTTAATTTACAAACCTATTTTACTGCGGGTGTAAAAGAAGTTAGAGCCTGGACTATTTCTGTGGGCGATACAGCGCCACAAGCCGCAGGCAAAATCCATACGGATTTCGAAAAAGGCTTTATCCGTGCCCAAACTATTGCGTTTGAGGATTTTATCCAGTATGGCGGAGAACAAGGGGCCAAAGAAGCGGGTAAAATGCGTTCAGAAGGAAAAGAATATATCGTTAAAGATGGCGATATTATGAATTTCTTATTTAATGTTTAATGCGATCTAATCGATTTATTTAAAGTATATTAAAGAGACGACACGGCACAATGCTTATGTCATTGTGCCTTTTATTTATACTCCATTAAGCAATAATAAAGTATTACTCTCTGACCAATGATTAAACCAATAAGGTTATGCTATTTTTAAGACAAATAAATACAGTTGTAGACTAAAAAATCCTTTCTCCCTAAAAGAGTAAACAAAATATATCGCTATAAATTGCTTCGTTGGGTAAAACAATGGTTGATATTGTTTTAGTAATATTCAACTAGGCATGTAATGCGGAAAAAACGGCCAATAAAGTTCGATATATTCAACGTATTAGAGCAGTTACTGAAATATCGTTAAACAAATCCATACGCTTCACTAACAGATTAAACGGGTTAGCAATGATCATAAAACTGCCTATTTTTATTGATGCTGAAAAGTGTTTTACTAGTAATTTTATCCCTTACACTTACATGCTTTCATTCCCATTATCATAAAAAAAGACCTACTAATTGTATCGATTAGTAGGTCTTTTTTATCATTCATAGTAATACTTAAAACGACTTATCTCTGAGTATCTGTAATAGATTTCGTCGCGCTAGAACCCATATTATTTTTGATTCTTTTTTTCGCTTTAAGCATTTGAATAAGATTTTTATGTGGAGTTTTCATCAATCCCTCCCTTATCTATTTTTTAAGTTTTATTAATTTTATTTCATTTAGAAATAATGTTTGTTTCTAATACAAAACAAGTTTGTACTTCCCTTTACTCAGCGGAACGTCATCCTGACGTTTAAAATGATGAGCATCGTTAAAATACAGATTAACTCTATATAAATCAATATTTTATCACTAAATTATGCGCTTTTATACTAAATCATACAATTAAAACAATTTTATTACATATCCCATCTGATTAAAAATGATTACACTATTTATCTTGATTAGTATAAAAATTTCCTTCTATGAATATAGAAAAAATTAACTCAGATACTAGGATAGTAGTAGACAACCTATTTAACAATAAGTTCTTAATTTATTGAAAAATAATAGATAATCTTCAACTGATCTTTTGTGAGATAAATTTCAAATATCAATAAACTAATATAGATACTCGAAAAGAATGCAAGATAAAAATAGGTTATGATTACTTTATATCAAAAATATATCAGCAATGGTTCATGACATTAACCGCTAGAAATTTATCATAACGTAAAAATCAGATAAATACAATCGATTAATTAAACGATTGCTGATAGATTAAAATTAGTTTGCTAAATACACTTTAAATTTATTTGTTTTTAATAAGAGTTGATGATGAGTAAAAGCCTTGCCCAACCATTCAGCATAAGGTAAAAAAGAGTTAGCAACAATACATAACGATCCTGTTGGATTAAGATGTTTTTTAGCCTCACTAATTAAAGTTTGTGCGGCAGCGTAATTTGTTTCTTTACCATCATGGAAAGGTGGATTGGAAATAATCAGATCATATTTTCCATCACTATCAGAAAAAACATCACTGGCAAAAACGCGCCCTTTTAAATTATTTTTAATCAACGTTGCGTTGCTTGCTGCCAGCGCGGCTGCATTAACATCGGTTAAATTGAGATTAATTGCTGGTTTTTTTTGACCAATTACCGCAGATAATACCCCCGCCCCGCAACCGAGATCTAGCACACGACCTGTGACTAACTCTGGGTTGGCAAGTAAAGCTTCCAATAACAATTCGCTCCCCAGATCCAGATGAGAAGCACTAAAGACGCCAGGTAAAGCACTAACCGCTATACCATTAGGCAATGAGTACGATTGCCACCACTTATCTAAATCAAAAGTTAATTGAGTTTCCGCTTGAAAATGGTAAAGGCTGCACCGTCTGGCACTATCAATTTTATTGATATGACCAAAAGAGTCCAAGAAATTTTCGACACTCCGAACGCCTGAACGATTTTCACCCACAATAAAAATATCCGCGCCTAATGTTAATTGACTTAATAAGGCAGATAGCTGAAATTGGGCCTCTAATTTAGTTTTAGGCCAATAATAGACTAACGTATCAATATGCTTAAATAGTTCTGGGCTAGGTACTAAACTAAATTCAACGCGACCTTTAGACAGTTTAACTAATCGACGATAATGGTGGTACATATGGCAATGTATATTTACTTGCTGTGCCGTTAGATTGACGGGAAAATCATCTTGAATATCGCCGGCAATTAGTACACGACGCTCACTAAACATATCAATATGTCGAGCTAGTGTTTCGCTTGCTGGCGTATTTATGCTACTCATGCTAAATTAATTCCTAAATTTTGCTTTATAAATAATGCGGCTAATTATACAATTGAACGCTATGAATATGCTAACAACTTCACAATCAAATCGGCGAGATTGGTATCTAGATCAATTGGGTATCACACAATATAAATTACGACAACCGATGCTATTAAATAAGGAAAGTACACTAGCAATGACAGAGGCTACGCGTTTAATTATTATAAAACCCGACGAAAGCCCACTGCCAGAACCTTTCTTTAGTGATATTCTACACGTGATGAATTTAAAGAATTCTGCATTACTGTTTATTAAACCTGATCAAGCCTCACTGTTACCTGCGCAATTAAATTGCCTTATTTGGTTAATTGGCGATGATGAACTAACAGGAATTAATCTAATAGCAACAGATTTAATTCAAACCCCGTCACTTAAGAGCATAATACACTCAGCTACTGATAAACGCCAATTATGGCAACAATTATGTCAATATGAACACTATTTCCGAACTTAAATCACAAGATTTTGCTTTGGCCTATGCCATTGAAAAAGTATGTCATACACATCCATGGAGCGAAAAAACCTTTTTATCGAATCAAGGTTCTCGCTATCTTAACTATAAAATTAGTCAGAACGATCAAATTGTTGGCTACTGTATTATTCAAATTGTATTGGATGAAGCATCGCTATTCAATTTGGCTATTCATCCTAAATTTCAACGGCAAGGATTGGCAAAAAAATTACTTAGTTATGCACTCGAACAGTTATCCATACGTCATATCTCAACCATCTGGCTAGAAGTAAGAGCCTCTAATCAGGCGGCAATTCGGTTATATGAGCAGCTTGGATTTAACCAATTCTCAGTTAGAGAAAATTACTATCCAACTAAAGATGGTCAAAGAGAAGACGCATTGATTATGGCAAATACCTTATTTTTGACATCAAAAAGTGAATGATTATGCATAAAGCGTTACTATTTCTAAATGGCGAGCCACCTACTGCATTACCCACCAATTTATCAGATTATGCCATTATTGCTTGTACGGATGGGGCTTATGCGTATCTTCAACATCATCACATTAATATTGACTATATAATTGGCGATTTAGATAGTATAAATAGCTTACCGAATACCGCCGTCACACAGATTATCCACACCCCTGATCAAAACTTTACTGATTTTGAAAAGGCATTACGTTTTCTAATACAAAAGCAGGTGACAGATATTGATATATATGGTGTATCGGGCCGAGCCAGCGATCATTTTTTAGGAAACCTTTCTGTTGGTTTGGCTTATAGCAAACAACTCAATCTATGCTTTTACGATAACCATAGCTATTTTTTCTACGCGAAACCTTGTACACAGCTAAAACATGTAAAAGGAAAAATTATTTCTATCATGCCATTCCCTACTGCTTATGGCGTCACCTTAACGGGATTTTTATACCCGCTTGCCAATGCAACGCTATGTTTAGGTGGTTTAACTAGTATTAGAAATCAGGCGAATAGGAATACAGTCGACGTTAAATTTGAACAAGGCGAACTAATTATTTTTGTTAATCATGCTTAGTATTGATAATAACAGAAATAAAAAATAGAAATATTGTATAGTAATTAACATAGCCAATCCCCGTGATGGCATGATTGATAGGAACATAACATATGGATAGTAAACAATTTCAACAACTCAGCGAGCAAATTATGCATGATATTGAACAATTTATTGATCAAGATATGGTGCTAAATGATTCTGACATCGACTATGAAATCCATGGTAATGTAATGACGATCACCTTAGAAAATCGACATAAAATTATCATTAATAAGCAAGAACCGCTACGCCAAATCTGGATGGCAACACGTCGACAAGGTTATCACTTTAATTACCAGCAATCGCATTGGTATTGTGACCGTAGTGGCCAAGAGTTTTTTACCATATTAAAAAATGCATTAGTTGATTTGGCGTAATTTGTTTTATATAGCAGTAATTGATCGTGTAATAAAAACATTATTTGATAGTTACCTTATTACAAATCAACTTATTTTTCCTTTATCCATTACAAGATAATTGATAATCTATTATAAGTTATTTAAAGTAGCATTTAAAATCAATAAATTATAATTAAACCAAGCGGTTAACAATACTCATATAAACACATTTAGCTATATAAGGATATGGTTAACCGCCATCTAATTATCTAATAAAAATATTTTCTCTATGCCATTGAAGGTATTTTTTAGTCTTTTCATTAATTTTAATTTTTGTATTTTTATCAACATACAATTTATCAATATCATTCAAACAAAGACGACTAATTAATAGACTTCCATCATCCTCAAAACTAAGATACCCCTTATCAAACAATGCGTCGACATGGGCAGCTAGCATAAAACCATTATTAGGATCTAATCGCTCATCATTACTACATGCTCGCCAAGGTTTTATATGACTGGCTCTTAATAAAGCTCCCAACTTAACTCCTGTCACTGGGCATTCCGGGTATATACAAATTAATTTTTCCCTAAATTTACCCTGCCCTAATCTAGACTCAATTAATTGATTTTTAGTTGTTTTATTTAAAGAATCATCATTTTCAATTGCATTAATATCTGATGTTAGAGTATCGATTGAAGAATATACAAAAATACCCTTATCGACACATGTAGAATATATATCAATTAATTTTTTTAGATCGTTAATTATTTGATCATTATCCATAGCATTAAAATCTTCTATTGAATAATATTTACCACAAATATGACCTAATTCATATCCTTTAGGTAAGGAGCTATCTTTTGCAATTCCCAAGGAAATAGATGAAAGATCAAACCCCCGCTCAAGAATAAACTTATTACCCAAATTACTATCTATATTTTTTTTATATTGTTTTGCTTTATTAACTATTTGTATTAAGCCTTCTTTTCGTCCATATTCATCGTCAAAAAATTGCCACCCTTGATTTAAAGAAATATACACACCTTCCATGTTTGCTTTAAATAAATACACAACAAAACAACCGTCTTGAGTAGATTTTGTAATTTCTGAGTGTAAAAATGCTATCCAAGGAATTTCAGCCCACTGCCCTTGACCACAAGAACCTTTTACTTTAATTTTTCCATTATTTAATATAGCCTCTAAAGTTTTAGGTAAATCCTTTCTAATTAGCTTTGCGAGCGTGTTGTCTTTGTATTCGGATTTTTTATTAGAAATATATTTATTTAATACTTCGAGTAATTCTTGCTTAAGCATGATTAATAACCTTTTTAATAATCCAACGGATTAAACCTTACCACATCTTCAAAGTGATCTGAAGCAAAGGGGCATATCTCGTGGTTATTTTGATACCGGTGTGGCCGAGTATTTTTTGTAAAACTAAAATGTTTCCGCCGTTCATCATGAAATGGCTGACGAATGTGTGGCGTAATACGTGGGTTAATTGTCGTTCGGGTAATTTTCTCTACGAATTGGACTATGGGTAACAATAACCGGTTATATAAATTAAAATAGTGAAGATCTTATTTTTAAGATCTTCGCTATAATTAACAAATATCACTTTTTATTATAATGAATTGATTTATTACTATTAATTTCACTGTTTTATCGCTTTATCGCTACGCGATAAACCAATAATCCCTGAACGTACTAATTCAATAATAACGCAAGTATCACGAATAGCAGCGAGAAAAGATTCTAATTTAGCACTTGTCCCAACCAGCTGAACAATAAAATGTCTGCCGGTTACATCAATAATTGCACCACGAAATATATCAGCACAGCGTTGAACTTCGTCTCGGGCGGTCGCTGTTTTCGCCGCTACTTTAACTAACATAATTTCCCGTTCTACATGTGGACCATCAGTTAAATCAGTGACGCGAAAGACATCAATCAATTTGTGTAATTGCTTTTGAATCTGTTCTAAGACATGCGCATCACCCGATGTTTTAATCGTCAACCGTGACATGGTGGGATCTTCGGTGGTCGCAACGGTTAAAGATTCAATATTAAACCCTCGTTGTGAAAATAAACCCACCACTCGAGACAATGCCCCCGCTTCATTTTCAATTAATATCGATAAAATGTAATTCATATTATGTTCGCTCCGTCTTACTTAACCACATTTCACTCATTGAACCACCTCTAACTTGCATTGGATAGACATGCTCCGTTGCATCGGTCATCACATCCACAAAGACTAAGCGATTTTTGATAGCTAATGCTTGTTGTAATTTTGATTCAAGTTCTTCTGGCTTGGTAATCGAAATCCCTACATGCCCATAAGCTTCCGCTATTTGCGCAAAGTTTGGCAGGGACTCCATATACGAACTGGAGTGACGTCCAGAATAAATCATATCCTGCCATTGTTTAACCATTCCTAAAAAACGGTTATTAAGATTTAAGATTAAAATCGGTAAACCATATTGTAAGGCGGTAGATAATTCTTGAATATTCATTTGGATACTGCCGTCACCCGTAATACATACGACAGTTTGATCAGGATGAGCAAGTTTAACGCCTAATGCCGCAGGTAAACCAAATCCCATTGTCCCTAATCCACCCGAGGTGATAAATTGTCTTGGTTTATCAAAGGGATAGTACAGTGCGGTAAACATTTGATGTTGACCAACATCAGTTGCAATCAACGCGTTACCCGATGTTAAGCGATATAGGACTTCAATCACCTCTTGCGGCTTAATTCGTTCATTTTCTCGCTGTTTAGTAAAAGCTAGACAGTGGCGTTGTCGCCAATGTTCAATTTGTTTCCACCAATCCACTAACGCATCTAAATCACGGCTTTCTTGTTCATGGTTTAATTGGGTTAATAGGGTAGCCAGTACATGTTTTGCATCCCCAACAATAGGGATATTGGCTATTACGGTTTTAGAAATGGAGGTTGGATCTATATCGATTTGAATAATTTTGGCGCTTGGACAGTACTTAGCTAAATTGTTGGTGGTGCGATCATCAAATCTAACCCCAATAGCGAAAATCACATCGGCATTATGCATTGCCATATTCGCTTCATAAACGCCATGCATGCCTAACATACCAAGAAATTGTTTATGAGTACTCGGAAATGCGCTTAAACCCATTAATGAACTGGCTACCGGTACATTGGTTTTTTCGGCAAATGCTTTTAATTCATCGCTAGCATTGGCACAAATTATCCCCCCGCCAATGTATAATACTGGTTTTTTGGCTTTTAAGAAGACCTGTAGCGCTCGTTTAATTTGCCCTTTATGCCCTTCTACCGTTGGATTGTAGGAGCGGAGTTCAATACTATTTGGATAGTGGTAATTATATTTTAACGCCGGGTTAAGTATATCTTTGGGTAAATCAATCACGACGGGACCTGGTCGACCCGAGGCGGCAATATAAAAGGCTTTTCTAATCGCTTGCGGGATATCTTGTGTATTTTTCACTAAAAAACTGTGTTTTACCACCGGTCGCGTGATTCCAATCATATCACATTCTTGAAACGCATCATTACCGATCAAATTATTGGCCACTTGTCCTGACAAAATAACCAACGGTACCGAGTCCATATATGCTGTCGCAATACCTGTGATAGTGTTAGTCGCACCCGGTCCAGAGGTAACTAAAACCACACCCACATCACCTGTCGATCGCGCATAACCATCAGCCATATGCACAGCAGCCTGCTCATGCCGGACTAAAATATGTTCAATCCCGCCTAACGTATGTAAGGCATCATAAATATCGAGAACACTCCCCCCTGGATAACCAAAAATTTGTTTTACGCCCTGATCAATCAGGGATTGAACCACCATCTCTGCGCCAGATAGTTTTACCATGCCCATCTCCCATTGTAGAATTTTTGTTTCATTAATATCTAAAATTGCGAATATATCAATCTTGCCTTTTGTTCATTATTACTTCTATTGATTAGAGAGTATACAATAAAAAATGCACTTATGTATTCATTAACCGATACAAAATCGGGGATTTCTGTTATAGTTTAAGAGAAATCAATATCAACGAGTCACAATTATGCAAATATGGGTAGATGCCGATGCGTGTCCTAATATGATTAAAGCTATCATTTATAAAGCAGCTGAACGTAAACAGATCATTACAACCTTTGTCGCCAATCAATTATTATCTTTACCTCGATCAAATTACCTACGCTTTATTCGGGTGGCTAAAGGCATTGACCAAGCAGATAAGACTATTGTTGAATTAATTAACGCAGGTGATCTGGTTATTACTGCCGATATCCCTTTAGCCAATGAAGTATTAAATAAACATGCTAATGTTATTACCCCCCGCGGCGAGAGTTTTGATCTTGATACTATCAAACAACGCTTAATTATGCGTGATTTTATGGAAACATTACGTGCTAGTGGGATACAAAGCGACGGTCCATCAGCCATGAGCGCTAAAGATCGGGAACGATTTGCGAACCAATTACAGCAATATACACGTTAATATCGTCCATCAATAGTGAATAAAAATCTAATAACAACGACACAAACTAGACTATCTTTAGAGGAAGCCAATGATGTACACAATCTACGGAATTAAAAATTGCGATACCATGAAAAAAGCCTTCAAATGGTTAGATGAGCAACAGATTAATTATCACTTTCATAACTATAAAATTGATGGCATAAGCGATGATCTATTACAACAGTTTCTAAAGCTAACCGATTGGCAATCATTAATCAATACTCGTGGTACTACATGGCGTAAATTAGATGAAACCACTAAAAACAGTATTGTTGATAATATAACGGCGACTAAATTAATGTTAGCCTATCCCTCGATCATAAAAAGACCTATTTTAATTAATCGTAATCGTATCTTATTAGGATTTAACCCAGAACACTATCAACAATTTATTGAGGTTAACCCATTATGAAAAGCCAACCTGTTATTGAATTAACCCAGCAATTAATTACACGTAAATCAATTAGCCCTGATGATCAAGGATGCCAAGCACTGATTATGGAGCGCTTAGCACCATTAGGTTTTACGTTTGAGAATATAGATATTGGACAAACTAAAAATCTTTGGGCTTATCATGGTGACGTTAACGATGAAACCTTTATTTTTGCAGGTCATACTGATGTAGTGCCCGCTGGTGATGAAGAGCAATGGTATTATCCTCCCTTTACACCAACGATCGACGAGCAGGGTATTTTATATGGTCGCGGTGTCGCGGATATGAAAGGGGGGGTTGCGGCTATGGTTTGTGCTGCTGAAGACTATATTAAACAACATCCTCATCATCGGGGTCGTATTGGTTTTTTACTTACTTCCGATGAAGAAGCCTCAGCTACAGATGGAACAGTTAAAGTCGTGGAAAAATTAATGGCTCGCCATGAGCGCGTCGATTACTGTATTGTTGGGGAGCCATCAAGCGATAAATTATTAGGCGATCAAATAAAAAATGGTCGCCGTGGCTCTTTAACGGGTAATTTAGTGATTCATGGTGTACAAGGCCATGTCGCATATCCCGATCTCGCCGATAATCCTATTCACCGTTTCGCGCCGGCATTGTATGAATTAATTACCACAGAATGGGACAACGGTAATGATTACTTCCCAAAAACAACAATGCAAATCGCTAATATCCATGGCGGCGCTGGAGCAGAGAACGTTATTCCAGCAGATTTACAGATACAATTTAATTTTCGTTATAGCAGTGAGCTGACCGATGACATCATTAAGCAACGCGTAGATGCGATCTTAACCAAACACCAGCTTAATTATTCTTTAAATTGGCGTTTATCAGGGAAACCTTTTCTCACATCACAAGGTACGTTAACGCAAATTGCCAGTCAGGCTATCAACGAATATACAGGCTTAACCACTAAACTGTCTACCAGTGGCGGGACCTCAGATGGACGCTTTATTGCTCAGATTGGCTGCCAAGTTATTGAACTTGGCGTAACAAATAGTACTATCCATAAAGTGAATGAACAGGTTGCCGTGCAAGATCTGATTGTTCTAAAACAAATTTATCAACGTATTTTAGAGAAACTTTTTGATTAAAGCACAATAAGTTAAGCTCGATTTAGCCGTTCATTAGTCTCAATAAATAAAAAAAACCACGTATTGAATACGTGGTTTTTGTTCATTCAACTAACCTTGTTAATCTTTTTCAATATTCATTGGTCTGGTTTCACCCAATATTTTACTGGTTATAATACCCGCCGTCGCTGCTCCACTCACATTTAATGCCGTTCTACCCATATCAATCAATGGTTCTAAAGTGATCAGTAAGGCAATTAATTCGATCGGTAATCCCATGATCGGCAAGACGATGAGTGCGGCAAAGGTAGCGCCACCACCCACGCCTGCAACGCCAATGGAACTTATCATCACAACGATCGCCAACATCGACAACCAGTGAAAGTCCATATGAATACCAACTGTCGGTGCCACCATTACCGCTAACATTGCTGGATAAATACCTGCGCAACCATTTTGACCAATGGTCGCCCCAAAAGAGGCGGCAAAACTAGCGATTGAATCTGGCACACCAAAACGCTGTGTTTGTGTTTCAATATTTAATGGTATCGAGGCGGCACTAGAACGACTGGTAAAAGCAAATGCTAATAGGGGTAACATCCGTTTAAAAAAACTTAATATTGATATTCCCGTCATAGAAACCAATAAACCATGAACAAGGAACATTAAACTAATCGCAATATATGAGGCAATTAAAAAACTACCTAGTTTGATAATATCATGCAAATTAGAGCTAGCCGCCATTTTAGCCATCAAAGCAAAAACACCATAAGGCGTTAATTGCATAACAGTACGCACTAATTTCATAATCCAAATTTGGAAAATATCAATCGCATTCAGTACTTTCTGCCCACGTTCTTGGTCATCATGAACCAATCTTAAGGCTGCAAGTCCTAAAAATATAGCAAAAATTACCACACCAATAATTGATGTCGCTCTCACCCCAGTCAGATCAAGAAATGGATTTTGTGGGATAAAAGAGAGGAAAATTTGTGGTATTGTTAACCCTTGTAATGACTTAACATGGTTTCCTTCGATAGTAGCCAACCTCGCCGCTTCTTGCGCACCTGAGGTTAATCCTTCTGCCGTTAAGCCAAATAGCAATGTCACCGATATACCAATAATAGCGGCAATGAATGTGGTCACCAATAAAATAGCTATAGTAAAAAAGCTAATTTTGCCTAAAGCCGATGCATTGTGTAATTTGGCGACGGCACTCAATATAGAAATTAATATCAGAGGCATAACAATCATCTGCAATAACTTGACATACCCCGTGCCAATGATATCAAACCAAGTGATTGATTCAATAATAATCGCTTTATGAGAACCACAAAAAAGTTGTAATACAACGCCGAAAACAACACCCACCGCTAACCCGATCAGTACTTTGCGCGCTAAACTCCACTTTTTATTCTTGCGATAAATAACGGCTAGTCCCATTAACACTAATATAAATGCACTAACAGTAAACAATACTAACATAAAACTACCTTTCTACATTCCTATATTTCGCCATTTAGTTAAATAAAGACAGAAACGATTTTTTTAATCAAATTATCGTGTTTATTTTAATAGCCAGTATAACGTAACTAAATAAAATTAATAGCGATTTTATTAGTAGGTAATTTAAATATTCAATAAAAGCTAATTTGCATTAATACATTAAGTGTATACGACATCTTGTCCAAGAGTAGTACACCATTCAATAGGATAGAAAAATAAAATAGTTCTTATAACACATCAATTTATCGATCATTTTCTGGAATAAAGCGTATTTTTACATAGGTTATTTAGTTAAACCTCAAGAGAAATATTTTTGTTTAAATAGACGCAAGTTATCTATTGGTTCACCCTAAAATTAAGTGACATAAGTCGCATAGGTGAAAAAACTAATAAGAAAACGTTAAATTAGCTAACTATCAATATAATCTTTTTGGGTATTGATAACGGTTACCATTAATGATATTAAAAGTAGCTGTTGAATAAAAAGCTAGTTATATTAGATTCTTCTAGGTAAGAATAGTTATAAAGAGTACATCTATGCAAGTGATACAGCTATAGATCGATTAAGTGTTTATCTTTATTTCGAATACTTAGTACGGGTTTTCTAAATAACCATTTAAATGTTAAACTAAAAAATATATTGCTGAAACAAGGAGATAAATATAATGGAATGGCTTAAAGATTACTGGTGGCTTATTTTACTCTTTCTGTTGGGCGTTTTTCTTAATGTTATCCGTGATTTAAATAATATCAGTTATAAGCATTATTTAGATAAGAAAAAAGGTCCACAACAAGATAAAGCTGATAAAAAACAGGATAACTAATCGTTATTATTTAATAAGTTATCCATATTTAACTATTTATCTACACCATTAGTGCAATTTTCTTATAAAATTATGCTTATTAATTAGTCATAAAAATCAAGTTCTAATTGATCAACTTGATATTGGTATTTATCCACCCACATGGCTGTCGCACCGCATATCGCTATGGGCATAATAATTAAATTAATGAGTGGGATCATAGTAAAGACACTGATTATCATCCCAAAGCCTAAACTTTGATGTCTATTTTGATACAATATCGCACGAGTACGTTTTAAACTGATCTTATGATTATCGAACGCATAATCCGAATATTGCATATTAATGACCCAAGCCGTAAATATAAACCAAGCAATGGGAATAATTGTATGCCCTATGGCTGGAATAAACTGTAATAAAAAGAGTGGAATAGCCCGAACCAGATAATAAATGAATTTTTGCAATTCACGTTTTATCATACGTGGAATATCTTTCAGTATGGCAACTAAAGTGATGTTAGATATCTGTTGTTGCGTTAATCGCTGTTCTACTTTTTCGGCTAATAGACTATTAAAGGGGGAAGCAATAATATTAGTTAGGGTACTAAAAAAATAACAAAATAGAATAACAATAACAATGATGATTAATATAGACATTATATAGCCTAACCAATGTAACCACGTTGGTGTGTATTCCATCCCCCATTGCAATAAGTAATTTATTTCATGAAAAAACCAAGTCAATAAAAGTGACATAATAATGATATTTGCTAGTAATGGCACAATCACGTAACGTCTTAATCCTGATTGAGTAATAAGCTGACATCCTTGCCAAAAATAATCCAAGCTATTTTTTTCACACTGCATATGTTTAATTAGCATCCTGTAACTGAAGTTGATAAAAGTGAGTGTCTTATTCATTTGCCTTTGCAACTGTTTATTATATTCATCACCTAAGATAAAAGTAAATCGACTGTTATAAAATTAACTTATTGTATTTATTCTATTTATTATTGAATAGTCTATTGATTAAGGTAATGAAATTTCCATTATTGATAATCGATTTTCAGCGATAAGTGCCGTATAGTATGACAGTATAACCGTAAGATAAGCCGTGAAATGGCTCGATGGTAGGGATAACAAAAATAGCAATCTCATTATTTTTTATACTGAGTCTAGTGTAGAGGGAAATAATGGCGTTTGTATGGCACATAATTGCAATATAATTTGAACGTCTGCTCGCAGCTGTTTAATCAGTGTTTGCTTACCTGTTAAGTGTGCCTTATTAATAATTTGCCATTCATTATCTGGTAATCCAAGTAATTTTACAGTGGGTGGTAGAGGGTGATCAAACAAATCGGGGAGCTGCTGTTTTAATCGACATAGACTTGGATAGCTGGCATCGTATGGGCGATGTGCAAATGCAAAGCCAGATAAAAGTTGCCAATCATGTTGATCCAATTTTTGATCATCATTGGTACTAATTGGTAAGCTTATGGATATTTTGTCACGTAGCCATAACCAGTTTCGTGCTAATTTAGCCACTAATTCTATTTGTAAACGTTTACCTCGCGCAGATATCGCGTAGATGGCCATGGCAGCATAGCT
>NZ_AWGA01000098.1 GCF_000471645.3 Candidatus Schmidhempelia bombi str. Bimp
GTGACCCTATTGTTTATCAGGTAATGGTTACTGATAAGTGATAATGTTTTTTCTATATAATCGCTTGGGTTTATTTTCTGTGTTTAATTTTACCCGTTAATATAACAGTGTTGCTCAGTTTATTGAACTGTTTAGGTAATTTATAAAATATATTTATTGTGATGAAGGGATTAAGCAATTATAGTGTTTATCTCGATATTATTTATATCCATTAGGTTAAATAATGAGTTGATAATTTTTATTCGTCATGTGGATGATTAAATATCTCTATTTTTAAAATACCCTTGATTTTTTTAGCTTTGTAAAAAGGCTTATAATAGGATAAAAAGTTATTTTCGTATTTAGCGCAAAAAATTTTAGCCTTTATGCTAAGGTTAGTAATATCTATTTCTATTACTGTGAGGAAGCCACACCTTGTTACTTATAAATTGGATATTCGATTTTATTGTAATAAAAAGCCAGTATATCAATTGAAATTACGATAGATTGAGACATAATGATTCTTCAACTTATAAATGAACTAGATTTATGATGGTTTTATAGGAATTGAGGAGATGCTCTCCCCACTTTATCACCATGATTGCTAATCACCGTAGCGATGTTTTGTTCTATAAATAGAATTTAGACATAAATTTCTATTAATAATTTAACACTCATCGCTAAAGAAACGATAATTAACATCGGACGAATTAATTTTTTGCCTTTTGCAATAACTAAGGTAGCGCCAATACGTGCGCCAATAAATTGTCCTAATAACATAACGAGGCCAATAGACCAGATCACTTTACCGCCACCAATAAAAAATAATAAGGAGGCCAAATTAGAGGTAAAATTAAGGACTTTGGCATGCGCCGTCGCTTTTGCTAGATTAAAACCAGCTAATACTACATAAATTAGGGCGTAGAATGAGCCTGCGCCCGGTCCAAAAAATCCGTCATAAAAACCAATAACCATCGCACCAAAAATGGCAAATGGTATTACGGTTAATCGTCGCTCGCGATCAGTATCACCAAGGGTTGGGGTGAGTAAAAAATAGAGTCCAACGCCAATGGTTAATATTGGTAATAACAAGCGTAATACCTCGGCATTTAAATAGAGTATCAGTAACGATCCAACGCTTGCGCCAATAAAGGTCATCAGGATGGAGAGTTTATTATCACTTAACTTGACCATCCCTTTTTGCACAAAATAGATGCTTGCGGAAAATGAACCACCACAACTTTGTAATTTATTGGTTGCCAAAGCTTGTGCTGGTGATAATCCAACCGCGAGTAAAGTAGGTAAAGTGAGTAAGCCACCGCCCCCAGCAATAGAAT
>NZ_AWGA01000020.1 GCF_000471645.3 Candidatus Schmidhempelia bombi str. Bimp
CTACTTGCTTCCTGATGGCTACCGATATGGACTAGTTGGAATCCACAATGCTGCCAAAAGTTAAGAATGGTTGGTTGATAAGCAAAACTGACTGAAACGAAATCGCAACCTTGCTGTACAGCTTGTTCAATTTGATTAGCAACTAATGCTTTGCCTACGCCTTGACGACGTACATCATCATGAATAGCGATTCGATTAATACGTAAAGATGTTAATTGCGCAGCGACTAACTCACCGGCATGTGCGGCTAATGATTGTGCTACTAAATTACCTTTTGGTCGCCGTGTACCTAACCAGACTTGCTTAGCCAAATCTAGAGGCAATTGTCCTTCTTTTATGGCGACCACCACACCGATAAGTTGATCTTTACATTTTGCTTGAGTAATGGATACGTTAGTGGCATCCAATAAACGTCGTAAATCAATTGGTGTGGTGCGATAATGTGCCGTTTTTAGTAATCCGTATAGTTGCAGGAATTGTGATTTATTTTGTGATAGCGAGATCGATGCAACCTTTTCTATTTTAATCGTTGTCTGGTCACATAGCAGAGAAACGGGATTAACTTGGTGATCTTCTACAAGTAAATCAGCAATAAATTTTTCTAGCTTATCTTCTTGATCCCATCGAATGGGGGAGATTAAATTAAAATGGGCAAAATTTTGTAAATTGGGAAGTAATTTAACCAAGAACCCTTGGGCTGTGCCTTCATATCCTTCGGTTGTAGTTAACAATAAAATACGATTAGCTTTTTCAATGATCGCTTTTAATAATGGTAACGGAATCATTGCCGCTTCATCGATCACAATCCATTCAGGCGGTATCACGCTATCGTTAAGTTGCTTTAATAAATTATCAGGTGCAAAAAAAGGGGTATCTGCTTTCGCAAACTGTTGCAGTGTCGTAATGCTGGCTTTATTTGGCGCACAAATCCAGCAATCTTGCTGATGAGTAAATAAGCCTGCTAACGCTGATTTTCCTCGTCCTCGTTTAGCCGTTACAATAGCTATACGCGCTGATAATTTTCTAAGTTTAAGTAACAGTCTACATTGAGCAAATGTGGGGGACAATGTGAGTGGTTTAGGTTGATCACTAACGGCTTGATCACCGCAAAGAGCTTGATTAGGTTGACGCGATAAATATTGTTCAGCAGTTAGCCGCTCAATCTTATGTTGCTGTAAGGTTTGCAATAGATAACGATAAAAATTAGGGGTCACAATTGGTTGCAACGATTCATGCCAGCGCAAACTATCGTTATCAGGTCGAGTAAGTAAGTTAAGGGGTAATAATAACAGTAGATGACTACCCTTAACTAACGTACCAGCTAATATGGTGAACGCATCTAAATTAAACCCTGATGTCGCGTCAAATATGGCATGTTTAAATTCTCTGCCTAACAACATTTTAGCCTGTTTTGTCGGCAAGCAAGTAGTGGTAATAGCATTATCCGATATAACGAGCCATTCACCATTGAATTTTTCAGTTATTGTTTCGACTAAAGCTGATAATAATGCAGGCGTATCTTGAATAACCAATAACTGACGAGATGTCACGCAATCCATGCCTTCAAGAATTAAGCTTTACCCACAATTAACGATACCATGCCAGCAGCAATTAATGGACCAACAGGTATCCCTTTAAAAAAGCCAACACCAATCAAGGTACCAACAATCAGTCCATTAACAATAGTAGTATTATTTTCCATTAACGTAACACCGCGCATTCCAAGCCAAGAAACAAAGACTCCAACCAAAATAGCACATAGTGATTTCCAGCTATTAAAGGATTTTAATAATTCTTGTAGACTGATCGAACCATTTGCTAATGGTACGAGCATAGCCGCTGTTAAAATCACAATACCAATCGTAATACCATATTTGTTTAATTGCGGGAAAAATTGTGATAACGGTGTCACCTTCAATACAAATAACAGTAACACCGCCCACGTGACGGTGTAATTATGTGTAAAATAACATAAGGCGGCTAAAATAAGTACAACAATAAAAGTGAGATCCATTTGTGCCATAATTAATAATTTACAATACAATTCCAATGCGTTTGGCGACGTCTTGATACGCTTCCACTACACCACCTAATCCTTGACGAAAACGATCTTTATCCATTTTTTTCAAGGTATCTTTATCCCATAAACGACAACCATCGGGCGAAAATTCATCACCTAATGTTATTTCGCCATGATATAAACCAAATTCAAGTTTATAGTCAACTAAAATAAGCCCTGCTCGATCGAACAGTTTACTCAATAGTTGGTTAATATTGAGGCTAAGCATTTTCATCTGTTCAAGTTGATCGGCCGTTGCCCAACCAAATGTAAGACAGTGAGATTGATTAACCATCGGGTCATGTAATGTATCATTTTTTAAGAATAATTCAAAGGTAGGTGGCGTTAATACAGTACCTTCGCTAATGCCCAATCTTTTTACTAGTGATCCAGCCGCACGATTACGGATAACGCACTCCACTGGAATCATATCCAATTTTTTTACCAGTACTTCATGATCCGATAACAATTGGATCAATTGGGTAGGAATGCCAGCTTGCGCTAAGTGACTCATAATAAAATAGTTAAATTTATTATTAATCATTCCTTTGCGATCTAATTGTTCAATTCGTAAACCATCAAAAGCAGAGGTATCATTCCTAAATTCAAGAATTAAATGATCAGGATTATCGGTATTATAAACAGTCTTCGCTTTACCTCGATAAAGTTCTGCTAATTTTTGCATTGTCCTTCCCCTTAGTTGAATTATCACCTCACATGATCCCAATAAAAAAGGAGCCTACGCTCCTTTTTATACCACCACTATAATTGTGGTGCAGTATTAGTTTGATCCATCTCTATTTTTTTGAGTGCCAATAATATCATATTGAAGAAATCAACGGAGTAGCGTTGATTCTCGGTCTTATTACCCATAATATCACGACCATTTGCAGTCAATGAAATAAGATTGACAGTCATATATTGTCTTGCGCCATTATTACGGTAAGTAATGGCATAACTCGCTTGGTGAGAAATATCATCATCGACACGAGTAACATTTGTTACTGCTGTGCGTAATTCTTGTGCATTATGACTTTGAATATTTATGCCGTGCCCAGCTAAAATAGCAGGAATTTTATCCCAAATATTGATGGAGCTAGGCGCATCTAATACCACACTATTGTGATCACGATAAGCATAAGAACCCGATAAACTTGCCAAAGGTTGTATTGGTGGACGAATATCCACATTCTTGCCCGTATTACCGTCTTTAAGTATGGGATTGATATAATAATCGTCTACCTCAATAGGCATAACTAAACCTTCAGGAACAGATAATTTCTTTAATGGCGGCGTATTAAGATAATTATCATTACCATTTATTTCTCGTTTGTAACGCTGATTTGTACTACATGCAGCGAGTAAAAGCGAAAGTACTGATATTGTCACTAACGTTGGTTTTTTTAACATAATTATATTTCTTACTCTTTCCACAAAATTCAATCAAACTTAAATAAGATTAGCCAATTTTAAAGCATTTTCAACTACCGCTCTTGCGCTATTTGATAATGGCGTTAATGGTAACCGTAAAGTCGTATCCGCAATAAGCCCTAAGCGTTCACATGCCCATTTAACTGGAATTGGATTAGATTCAATAAATAACATTTTATGTAATGATAACAGGTTATTGTTTAAATCGCGAGCTTCATCTATCTGTTTATCAATCACTGCTTGGCAAATTTTCGCCATCTGTGCTGCCGCGATATTGGCAGTAACGGAGATTACCCCATCACCACCAAGTAGCATAAAATCTAAGAAAGTCGCATCATCACCGCTAAGTAAATTAAATTGTTCACCAACTAAGCGACGTGTTTGGCTAACACGCGATAAATCACCCGTTGCATCTTTCAAGGCCACAATATTTTTTATTTCTGCTAATCGTGCGACCGTTTCAGGTTGCATATCACATCCCGTACGCCCAGGAACATTATAAAGAATTTGCGGTAAATCAGTGCTGTCAGCAATCGCTTTGAAATGCTGGAATAATCCTTCTTGAGTTGGTTTGTTATAATAAGGCGTAACAGTTAAACATCCTTTTACGCCCGTATTTTCGACTAATTGAGTTAAATGAATGGCTTCTTTGGTCGCATTAGATCCCGTACCCGCAATAACAGGGATACGTCCATCAACATAATCTACCGTTAATTTTACAACCTCAATATGTTCTTGTGGATCAAGTGTTGCTGACTCTCCTGTTGTTCCCATAGCAACAATCCCTTTAGTGCCATTGTTTACATGATAATCAACTAATTTTTTTAAGCTTGTTCTATCAACATTACCATCTGGGTGAAGTGGAGTGACAATAGCAACAATACTACCTGTAAACATAGCAAACCTCTCAGTATTATTATATAGGAGACAAAAATAAAATAAGAACGCAGTATGCGACATTTTATTAGTAAATTCAACTTTAACCATTCGCTAATGGTGAATATATAAAAAAAGAATATATACTAAATAATTATATTCATTTATTAGATAACGGTTGGAATAAATAAATAACACGGTTATATTATCTATTTTATTCTTTTTAGTCCTTAAAACCTACTCTTAATGACCCTTGAAACAATTTGTTAAACAAATTATCTACCGTCCCATATCAACTACATTAAACAGGATTATCAATATCGACGAATGTCACCGATAGGGCGTATTGTTGCGCTAACCATTCACCTAAAGCTTTAATCCCATAACGTTCTGTAGCATGATGACCAGCCGCAAAAAAATGAATGCCATATTCACGAGCTATGTGCGTTGTTCTCTCTGAAACTTCGCCCGTAAGAAAAGCATCAAACCCTAATTGAGCCGCTTGTTCAAGATAATCTTGTCCCCCTCCACTTACCCACGCTATCGTTTTGATAACTGAAGGTGCATTATCACCGATATGTAATACACTACGGTTAAATTGTTGTTCAAGCTGTTGCTTGAATCGCTGAGCACTAGTTGGTTTTTTTAACTCGCCTTGAAATAATAGATCAGTTTCAACTGTGCGTGGGTACATATCAATATTCAGTAATTGAGCAATCTGAGCATTGTTGCCAAGTGTGGCATGTCCATCTAATGGTAAATGGTAAGCCAATAAATTGATATCATGGGTTAGTAATGTCTTAATCCGACGTTGTTTTATGCCGGTCAAGGTAAGAGGTTCATTTTTCCAAAAATAGCCGTGATGAACTAATACTGCATCCGCATTCAATTCCACTGCTTTATCGAGAAGTTGCTGGCAAGCCGTAACACCAGTAACAATGCGATATACATCGGCACGACCGGCTACTTGTAAACCATTCGGGGCATAATCCCGATACAACGAGGTGTTGAGTTGATTATTTAATATTGTTTCTAATTCCATTACTCGCATAATAGCGATCACCCAATTTAAAATCTTTAGTAAAATAAGCGTTTATTATAGCATAGAAACTTTTTTAGCCACCATCGTCGAGCATTATTATGATGATTGCGCATGTAGATTTAACAGCATAATAATGCTAACCATAGATAACGGGTTACATGAATATCGTCTTGTTGCTCAATGTAATCAGCTAAAGGGGGTAACAAACAAAAATAGAGAATGATATGGTTATAAAAATTAAAGATTGATTAACAATCAATTTTATTAAGAGAGTAAGTAGTTATTTAGCAATCATCCAGAAACGCATTGGCTTGCAATGCGTTTCTAAGATAACCAACAGTTATTTACAACTAAATCAATATAACGACTATCCTATTTACGCCTTACTGATTAATAAGAGCTGTTAGTACTTACATGTTTCTATGTATATAAGTTACCATTGACCACCGTTTAAGTGAGACCTTACTATACAAGTTCAATCCAATACCTATTTAGCGATCAACATCAAATTTATGCTTCAGAAGGGAGATCTGCGGGAAATATCACCCCTGTTTGCTGTCTTATTTCCGTAATAACTTCAGAAGTTAATAAACTATGATTTAATCCTGGATGTTCCGTTATTCGGTTTTTTACCAATTTAGCAAACGTTTGTGCTTCATAAAATAAATGATTTTCATGTTGGTTTAAAGTAATATTTACCAATGAACTAGTCCGTGAGTTATAAATCACTTTTTCACAATCAGCAATATGTTCAATCACAATCGATCCCATTTCGCCTTGAATTTCACTCGCAATTTTAGAATCACTGACTTTAGAATGAAATACGACGACATCAAAATCCCCGTAGTTCATGATAACGCTCCCATGCGCATCAACATGGCTGTCTAACAAAGCAGCGCTCGCTTGAATAGTGGTTGGTTTTCCCCATAAGGCAAGGGCGGTACTTACGCAATATACCCCAATATCCATAATCGAACCGCCAGAAAATTCAGGATTAAAGGTATTAGGTAAATCGCCTTGTAAATATTTGCTATAACGTGATGAATATTGGCAATAATTAAAAAAAACTTTGCGCAGTTTGCCCAACTTAGGTAAATAAGTTTTGATTTGCGCATAATTAGGTAGGTAGAGTGTTTTAACGGCTTCAAATAGCACTAACTGTTTTTTTCTGGCTAGCTCAATAAGCTCATTTGTTTGCTCATAATTTGAAGTTAATGGCTTCTCACAAATAATGTGCTTACCATGGGAAAGCAACAATTTTGCTTGTTGATAATGGAGGGAGTTTGGACTAGCAATATAAACCGCATCAATGTCAGTACAGCTCGCCAACTGATCTAATGCAGTAAAATAGTGTAAATTGCCATATTTGTTACCAAAATTTTCAGCAGTATCACTATTTCGCGAATAAACTGCCAACAATTTATACTGTTCTGTTTGTATTGCCGCCTCAATAAACTTATTTGTAATCCAATTAGTACCTATGACAGCTAGCCTAATCATGAGTTTCTCCCTTCCTCACTCTACTATAATATAGTATTAATAATAATCTTATTCCGTTATATCATTATTATAGCGTATAAAAACTAATTGAGTAGTAGCTCCAATTGATAATTTTACGCTAACTTTGTAACAATATAAAACTTAACTTTCATCAAAAATAAATAATTATTTAAATAAACCGCTAACAGTTTTATATATACTTTGAATGGCATGTCATTATTCGTTGAATTGTCATGCATAAGGTTAGCTAGCTCATATGAGAGATCCACACTAGGTTAGCTCATATAAAAATGGCTAACTAAGCCATTTTTATATGTTATTTGATGAATTAAAGAAAAAAGTTTAACGATGGATTCTTTGTTTCATCATGATAATTATAACCCAATGCAGCTAAATGCTGGATAAATTTAGGATCATAATCAGCTAATTCAAATCCAGCTAATACACGGCCATAATCTGTTCCGTGGCTACGGTAGTGAAATAAGCTAATATTCCACTCTGTGCCTAATGTTTGCAAAAATTTTAATAGCGCACCAGGTGACTCAGGGAATTCGAAACTATAAACTTGCTCTGATAACGGCTGACGAGGTTTACCACCAATCATATAGCGGATATGTAATTTAGCCATTTCATCATCCGATAGATCCACCACTTGATAACCACTTGCAGTCAATTCCTGCAAAATATCTTGTTTTTCCGATTCTGGATTAGAAATTCTTACCCCAACAAAAATAGTGGCTTTATGATTATCATGATAACGATAACTAAACTCAGTAACGGTACGTCCCCCAAGTAATTGACAAAATTTAAGAAAACTTCCTTTTTGCTCTGGAATGGTCACGGCAAAAAGTGCTTCTCGTTTTTCCCCTATTTCACAGCGTTCAGAGATATAACGTAAATTATGAAAATTTAAATTAGCACCTGATAATATATGCACTAATTTTTCATCGCGAATATGATGTTGTGTGACATATTTTTTTAATCCAGCCAATGCCAGTGCCCCTGAGGGTTCGGCGACGGCTCTTACATCATCAAATAGATCTTTAACTGCCGCGCAAATTTCGTCACTATCAACTAAGATAACATCATCCAGATATTGTTGACATAGACGGAATGTTTCATCGCCAATCCGTTTAACTGCTACCCCTTCAGCAAACAAGCCAACCCGATTGAGATCCACGGGCTGACCCGCTGCCAAAGCGGCGGTTAAACAGGCCGAATCTTTTGCCTCAACACCAATCACTTTAATCGAAGGAATGATCTGTTTAATTACCACCGCTAAACCTGCCGCTAAACCGCCGCCACCAACAGGCACAAAGATACGATCGATACCAGCGTTCTGTTGTAATATTTCCATTGCGATACTGGCTTGACCAGCGATAATTAAGGGGTGGTCAAAGGGAGGGATAAAAATCCGTCCTTGTTGTTTAGCCAATTCCATTGCTTTGGTTTTGGCTTCATCAAAATTGGCACCATAAAGTAGCACTTCTCCGCCAAAATTTTGCACTGCCTCGACTTTAATATCAGGCGTTGTTAATGGCATGACAATTAGCGAACTTATCCCTAATTTAGTCGCGGATAAGGCTACGCCTTGCGCATGATTGCCAGCCGATGCAGCAACAACACCATTTTTACGCTCTTGCGCGGTTAAACTGGCAATCATGGCCTGTGCCCCACGAATTTTAAAACTGTGTACTGGTTGCCGATCTTCACGTTTAACCAAAATTTGGTTTCCTAAACGGTGCGATAGTTTATCCATTTTATCTAATGGGGTAATACAAGCCACATCATAAACTGGCGCACATAATGAAGCCTTTAAATAATCTGCATCGGTCATATTTTGCTTATTTATCATTTTTACTATCCGCCTAATTTAGTTTTATCACGTACTGCACCTTTGTCTGCACTTGTAGCTAAACTGGCGTAAGCCTTTAAAGCAAAAGAGATCGGGCGCTGGCGATTTTGCGGTGTCCACGCTCGCGATCCTCGTGCAATTTCTGCTGTGCGTCGTCGTTCTAATTCGCCTTGTGCGACGTCCAGCTCTAGCTTACGTTTAGGAATATCAATTTCAATCATATCCCCATCCTGCACTAATCCAATAAGCCCACCACTTGCGGCTTCTGGTGAAATATGCCCAATAGATAAACCTGACGTACCGCCAGAAAATCGACCATCGGTGATCAACGCACAGGCTTTGCCTAATCCCATTGATTTCAAATAGGTAGTAGGGTATAACATTTCTTGCATTCCCGGCCCACCTTTTGGTCCTTCATAGCGGATGACGACCACATCACCAGCAACCACTTTTCCA
>NZ_AWGA01000099.1 GCF_000471645.3 Candidatus Schmidhempelia bombi str. Bimp
TACCGGAAAAAATGGTGAAACAGACTCAAGCCGTATGGAGGCAACTACATCATACTCGGAATTTATCCGATCGCTATATAGCCAATGCCCTGGCGCCAGTCAATGAGCTAATAGAGCGTTTTATTTATCGGTTACATCATGAAAGTGATGATATGTTTCGAGTCTCCCATGGGACTAATTTCGATAAAATAAACCGTATAAAGGATCATGAAATTATTAAGCAGGCGGATAAGTTACCTAGTTATTATCGAAGATCGGGTAATAAATTAAAAGCAATAGACGAATTAGATGATAAATATAAAAAATTAATAACCAAAGGCTATCCTGATATTTCAGAAAATGGATTAGGTCCATTAGAAAATGGGTTTAAAACTTTTCACGATTTAGCGGCAACAGAGTTACCAGCAGGGACTAAACTTGCGCGCGTCATTGATCCGAAAAGCGCTGATAACTCAACATGTTGGATGCGGATTGAAGAGTTTGAAAAATTAACCTCACGCGCAGAGTGGCGTGAAAAATATGCGGTGCTGACGGAATGGAATGGTAATGGCGAATATGTGACCTATACTGTCCCCGAGGGCAAAACGTTAAAAGTCTGGGAGGGAAAAGCCGCATCACAGGATATTGATAAAACAGACTATTATATACCTGGCGGAGCGGTACAAATTTTTCTCGATCCTAGACAATTAGAGCGTTCATATGTTAGTGGACGTAAACCAACTAACTGGGGATATGGCGAAATTAATTATCAAGATGATGGGATCACCTATCTGGGCGTTCCTGACTTAACCCAAAATATTGGTAACTGGTATAAATAAAAGAGGAATAGAAAATGGGCATATTACATCCACAAGAGTGTTATTTACTTGAACAAACCATTACCGTTGACGCATATAAAAAACGGTATGAAGCCTATAAAAAAGCGATAGAGATTGCCGAAAGTCGATATTTAGAGATTATGCGGCATATTCCAGCAGATTACCGTAATCGCGCAATTAACCAACAATTAGATATAACGTGGGGCAGTTGTGTACTGCCTAATTTACGCGATACATTAAATTCTTTAGAAGAGGACTATATTTTACGTTTACATAATGACCTTAAAGCCTATCCCTCGGGTGGCGGAATTCGCAGTGACGCTAAAGGGATGTATGCGGATATGGGCGTCGATACTAGCTGGATGGGCACTGAAGCCGAAAAACAATTTAGACATTATTTTTGGAAAGCAGAAAAACTAGATAGTAATATAGAAAGTACTACTCGCAACAACGGTTGGACAGAAGATTTTCTAACTTATGGTTTTATTGCCGAAGATGATAATTATAATTTTGGACTAAGCTTACCAACGCGT
>NZ_AWGA01000021.1 GCF_000471645.3 Candidatus Schmidhempelia bombi str. Bimp
GCAGGAAAACAACAAGCAGTCGACAGTATTAGTGACTTAACGACAGAACAGTTAAGAAAAACATTTGAAGTCAATGTCTTTTCTTTATACTGGATAGTTAAAGCGGCATTACCTTATTTACCTGAAGGCGCAACTATTGTTACTACGTCTTCTGTCCAAGCTTATCAACCTAGTGCGAATTTGGTTGATTATGCGCCAACTAAAGCGGCCATCTCTGCTTTTACACAAGCATTGGCGCAACAATTAGGTCCAAAAGGTATTCGTGTTAATTCTGTGGCCCCAGGACCAATTTGGACGGCATTGGAAATTAGTGGCGGTCAACCAACAAAAGTCATACCGAATTTTGGCCAACAAGTGCCATTGAAACGGGCTGGTCAACCTGCTGAGTTAGCACCGACTTATGTATTTTTAACTTCAGATGAATCAAGTTATGTTACCGCGCAGATTTATGGTGTTACTGGCGGTATGTTGATATAGTATTTTTAATCTTAATTGAGATTGACCCTATTTTAATTAAATGCCCTGAGTGGGCATTTTTTATTGGATGATTTCAGCGATCGATAAATGTGAGGTGATAACAATCCATCAATTTATCGTTTATATGATCGGTGTAACATTGGGTAGGTATCGATACCGTCATTTTACTGAGATCCATTTTAAGCATAAACTGATAAAAATAGTGGTAGGTTATTTTTTAAACAGTGTTGTAACTAATTGTTGTTATTTATATTTTATCATTTGCTCTTACGGTTATTCACAGAATTTGTGCATAAAGCAAACGATCAGTGTCTAAAATTTAACATAATAAGTAATTGTAGAATGGTATGTTACTTAATTTGTGGATAAGTTAAATTAATTATTAATGCTATTGTGATTAGTCGGTGAATAGCGATATGAATAACATGGTATAACTATAAAAAGTAATCACCACCCTATTAGCAATATAAGGATCAATTCATCTAGGAATAATAGCTTAAATCAACAAGATGCGATTAATCTTTAAACAACATAGCGATGTTCAGATTAATTTTAGGTCATTAGTTAATCAAACGACTTTTAAGGGTGCAAATTAAGCAGGCAAATATTTTCGCTATTCTTTTACTGAATATTGATATGACTTATAGTAAGATAGAGATAATCATATCTAATTATTTGTCTATTATGAAACATAATATAAAATTAATCTCCATACTAACACTAGCTATACTGTTGTCGGGTTGTGGTTTAAAAGGGGATCTCTATTTTCCAGATAATCAACAGTCGACAACGGTTAATGGAGCCGATAAATGACTTTTTTCCACTATTCTCATCAACAATTGATGGCAGAAGCCGTCTCTGTCGCGCAACTGGCTGAGATATATGGTACACCATTATATATTTATTCTAAAAAGGCCATTGTCCAACATTGGCAAAGGTATGAAACAGCATTAAAAGGTCGAAAACATCTAATTTGTTATGCGCTGAAAGCCAATAGTAATTTAGCTATACTTAATCTTTTAGCTAAACTTGGATCGGGTTTTGATATTGTATCTCAGGGTGAACTTGAGCGAGTGATTGCTGCCGGTGGCGATCCAAATAAAGTGGTTTTTTCGGGGGTGGCTAAGAATGAAGCTGAAATTGAACGGGCCTTAAGTGTCAATATCCGTTGTTTTAATGTGGAATCAGTGCCAGAATTATATCGTATTAATGACGTTGCAAAACGGTTAAATAAAAAAGCGCCTATCTCTTTACGTATTAATCCTGATGTTGATGCCAAAACCCACCCTTATATTTCAACGGGCTTAAAAGAGAATAAATTTGGCATTAGCTATGAAATTGCAGAAGAAGTATATAAACAAGCCAGTTCATTACCCTATCTCCGTATAGAAGGTATTGATTGTCATATCGGTTCACAATTAACGGAATTAACCCCATTCTTAGATGCAGCAGATCGCATTCTAGCGTTAGTGGATAGATTAGCTCAACATAATATTATCATTAATCATATTGATTTTGGTGGTGGTCTAGGGGTCTGTTATCAAAATGAAACCCCCCCAACAATTCAAGCATTGATTGATGCATTATGCGCGAAGTTAGTTGGTCGTGACCATCTAGAAATGATCTTTGAGCCTGGAAGAATCATGGTGGCCGATGCTGGAATATTAGTGACGCAAGTCGAATATATTAAACATCATGAAGAAAATCATTTTGCGATAGTCAACGCGGGCATGAATGATTTAGTTCGTCCAGCCTTATATGATGCTTGGATGCGAATTATTCCGGTGCTTCAGCCAAGTGGTCAAATGCCATCATTTACATACAATATCGTTGGACCCGTTTGTGAGTCAAGCGATTGCTTGGGGAAAAAGCGTGATCTTGCCATTAAGCAGGGGGATTTGCTCGCCGTTTGTGATGCGGGCGCGTATGGTTTTAGTATGGCCTCACACTATAATAGCCGTCCTCGGGTTGCTGAAGTATTGGTTGATGAGGAAAATCATTATTTAATTCGTAAACGAGAAACCTATGCCGATCTTTGGCGTGGTGAATATCTAATAGAGAAAACGAACGCATAGATTGGTCAATAGTGATCGACCAATACTATGAATGGTGAAAAAAATGAATTTTTCTAAAATGCACGGGTTGGGCAATGATTTTATGATCATCGATGCGGTGACGCAAAATGTTCATTTATCATCTGAACTTATCAAACGATTGGCCGATAGACATACCGGTATTGGGTTCGATCAATTATTAATTGTCGAACCGCCTTACTCCCCAGAGCACGATTTTCACTATCGTATTTATAATGCCGATGGTAGTGAAGTTGAACAATGTGGTAATGGCGCGCGTTGTTTTGCTCGTTTCGTAAGATTAAAGGGACTAACTAAGAAAAGAGAAATAAAGGTAAGTACCCAAAAAGGGGTGATTATCCTTAATGTTAATGAAGATGAAACGGTACGCGTCAACATGGGTATTCCCATTTTTGAACCGCAAAGAGTTCCTTTTAAAGCGACGAAAGAAGAAAAAACCTATATTTTACGGGTTGAAGAACGAACTATCTTTTGCGGTGTCGTATCTATGGGAAATCCCCATTGTGTATTACAGGTGGATGATATTGAAATTGCAGAGGTATCGGTTATTGGGGCTAAGTTAGAGCAACATGAGCGATTTCCTGAAAAAGCCAATATTGGGTTTATGCAAATAGATGATCGTCAGCACATACAACTACGCGTATTTGAGCGCGGCGTTGGCGAGACGCTGGCTTGCGGTACTGGGGCTTGTGCTGCCGTGGCGATCGGTATTAACCAAGATGTATTGGATAACATTGTCAATGTGGCTTTACCTGGTGGCATATTAAAGATTGAATGGCAGGGCATTGGACAACCTTTATATATGACAGGGTCAGCCACGCATGTTTTTGACGGATATATAACGTTATGAGTATTGATATTAGCTTACCAATAAATAAAGATAAACAACGTCATGTTGTAAAATCGAGTTTGGACGAATTAACTGCTGAAAAAGTTACTTATCATGATAAACAAATTTGTGAATATTTATTAAAAAATCCCGATTTTTTTATTCATCATGCGCAAAAATTAGATACATTACGTATTGCACACCCTGTACGTGGAGTGGTATCACTACCTGAGTGGATAATGGCAAGACAACGTAATAAAATCAAACAGTTAGAACAAGAGATTCAACAGTTAATCAATCATGCTGCTATCAATCAAAAACTATTTGGGCAGTTAATGTTTTTGCAGCTAGAATTACTAAAAGCGAATGATCCTGATGAATTAATTGAACGCTTAAATAGTTGGGCAAAATCGATGGGTTTACAGGGGGCTTATATTTATTTATTTGATGATAAATGGCAATTATCCGCCCCTTCTAAATTTCAATATTTAGCTTTATCTGCTGAAAAATTTAATTTTATTCGCATTAGTTATCTACAATATAGCCAGTACTATTTAGGTCAACTGAATCCAGCTGAGTGTGCCTGCTTACTTCCTGATCAAGATTATGTGGGGTCGGTTGCATTATCGTTATTAGGTCAATTTGGGGATCTGGGTGTGTTAGTATTTAGTAGTCGACATCCAAATCATTATCAGACTGGACAAGGGACTCTGTTACTGGAAAAAATAAGTCAAATTTTACCTATCCTCATTAGCCGTTGGATAAATAGAATCGATAAGTAAATGTTATTTTTAGTCAATTTATCCTTTTTCACATTAAAAGCAAAGCAATGCTATGCTATCTGACAGCGGTAATAGATTATGTGTTAAATATAACTATTACCGTCTTAGTTATATTTAATTTTAAATATAAATATTGTTTTATTTCATAAGCTTGGCGACAATAATTTATTGATTATTGCGCTTTTTTTTACGATCTCTTAATTGCTTATTAATATCTTTCTGTAATGGGAATAGATTATAATTTTATTAATGTCAATATAGGCTTATCTTTTTTATCTTTTCTTAGTAAAGCTAAGTATATAAATCTGTGATTATTTTTATCCGATAAACTTTTTACATCATTGCTATATTTTTATTTGAATCAACACCTTATAGGTTAAGTGTTACACTATGGAAAATTTTTTTCAATGCGTTAAAGCAATAGGATATAGGGTATTATTACTCTTTCTTGTTTTTACCTCACCATCCGTTTTGGCTTTTTCATTGCAAAACGTGGCAGAGCAAGCTAAACAATTGAGTAAAGAAAACTATGTAGCACCAAAAAGTCACCTCCCCTCAATGTTCAAACACTTAGCCTTTGATGATTATCAGAAAATTTATTTTAATTCAGATAAAACCTATTGGAAAAAGGATCATACCCTATTTACGTTACAGTTTTATCATCAAGGCATGTATTTTGATACGCCCGTAAAGATAAATGAGATTATTAATAATCGGGTTCAGGAGATTCAATATAGCCCAGACTATTTTAATCTAACAGCATTAAATCAGACTGAAATGGCCAATAGCCATTTAGGTTTTGCAGGGTTTAAAATCCACTACCCAATTAATCAACGTCAAAAAACAGATGATGAAATTTTTTCTGCCTTAGGTGCCAGTTACTTTCGTGTGATAGGCAAAGGACAAGTATATGGGTTATCATCGCGTGGTCTTGCTATAGATACGGGGGCTATTAGTGGCGAAGAATTTCCACGTTTTACTGAGTTCTGGATTGAAAAACCGAAACCAAAACAGAACTATCTGGTTTTTTATGCCTTATTAGATTCTCCGCGTGTGACTGGCGCTTATAAATTTATTCTCACGCCAGGACAAGAGAGTAAACTCAACATTGAATCACAACTTTTTTTCCGCAGTAGTATTGAAAAAGTCGGGTTGGCGCCATTAACCAGTATGTATTTATATGGACATAATCAGCCCTCAACAATTGCCAATTATCGTCCTGCCATTCATGACTCGAATGGTTTATCCATTTTAACTCAGGATAATCGTTGGATTTGGCGTCCATTAAACAATCCTAAAAAATTAGCATTTTCGACGTTTACCTTACAAAATCCTAAAGCTTTTGGTTTAGTTCAGCGCAGTAATGGTTTTGAAGATTTTCAAGATTTAACCGATCATTATGAAAAACGCCCAACCGCTTGGATCGAAGCCCTGAATCCTTGGGGTAAAGGACATATTGAATTAATCGAAATCCCATCACCTGATGAGACCAATGATAATATTGTAGCGTTTTGGGTACCAGAACAGCAAATTAATGCTGGTGATGAGCTGTATTTACATTATCAAATTCGCTATCTATCTGATGAAGCTGCACGCTACCCAAAAAATATTGCCAGAGTTAAAGACACACTTTACTCACTGGGAGATGTGAGACAAGCAAATTTAGTTCGTCAATTAGATGGCTCTATCTCGTATGTAATTGACTTTGTTGGTGGTGAGTTAGCAAAGCTATCTCCTCAACAAGGGGTAAAGCCTTATTTAAGTATTAGTGATAATGGTGAACTAGTTAATAGTGAACTTATCTATAATCCGATTGATAAAGGATGGCGTTTAATTATCCATTTTAAAAATAAAGAGATGAATAAAGCGACGGAAATTTATGCTAGTTTACTGAGTAACGATGGCAAGGATAGATTACTGACAGAAACATGGAATGCGCAGTATCCCGCCCAATAATCTGCACTATTTTATTATAAGATCGTAGAGGATTAACTTTTTATTCTTAACCATGGACTATTTATTGATTTTTATTGTCCAGATTCTTAGCACAAAACGGCTAGGTATTGTTATAACAAAATGACTTTTTATATGATAAATAACGAATTGATTATTTATTGTGACTATCCATAAGAGATATATAATGACTAAATTTACTGCTGATTTAACGAAAGAGGGGTTAAACCCGTCGGCAATGCAAGCAATCTTATCGAAAAAATGGCCGAATTTATTTCAGTGCTGTCATTTTAATTCCAACCGAGTTCAGCTTGAAACAACGCCTAAAATCGCTCGACAACCAATCAAACCCCATTATTGGTACCAATCTAATAAGGCGCCGGATCAGATTCAACCGTTTAATTTCATTGCTACGTTTCGGCGTTTTATATTATTACTATTCATTATTGGGCAAACTTTTATCGGTAGTCATTATTTAATCTCATTATTACCTTATCAAGGATGGCAAGAAGTAAGATTTTTTGATGATTGGCAATTAAATCCGATGATGGCATTAGAAAATATAACGCCATATGCCATTCAAGCCGTTATTATAATGCTATTTGCGATTCTATTTGCTTGGATATCCTTGGGCTTTTGGACTGCGATTATGGGCATTATGGTGACGTTAATTGGTAAAGATCGTTTTACGTTAGCTATACCCAATAATCCTAGCCAGCATATTAACCCTCACCATCGTACTGCGTTGGTTATGCCAATTTGTAATGAAGATGTGGCTAGAGTATTTGCGGGCTTAAAGGCGACATGGCAATCCCTTGATCAAACTGGACAGTTACCAGTATGCGATTTTTATATTTTAAGTGATACTAGTCATCCTGATATTTATGCCAATGAGCTCAATGCGTGGGCTGATTTGGTCAATGAATTAAATGTGAATAATCAAATCTACTACCGCCATCGAGAACGACGAGTAAAACGTAAAAGCGGTAATATCGATGATTTTTGCCGCCGTTTTGGTCATCAATATGAATATATGATTATCCTAGATGCTGATAGTGTGATGACCGGTGAGTGTATCAGTAATATGATAGCAATGATGGAGATGACACCGCATGCTGGTATTATCCAATCGCCCCCTAAAACAATTCGTATGCGGACATTATATGGGCGTATACAACAATTTGCCAATCAAACCTATAGTGATATTTTTAGTAGTGGTGTGCATTACTGGCAATTAAGTGAAGCCCAATATTGGGGGCACAATGCGATTATTCGGTTAAAGCCCTTTATTGAACATTGTATCTTGACACCATTTAATAAACGCGGTAAACCGCACCATATTCTCTCTCATGATCTGGTGGAAGCCGCATTAATGAGAAGTGCTGGATGGCAGGTCTGGATTGCCCATAATTTACAAGGTAGCTATGAAGAAGTGCCCGCTAATATTATTGAAGATTTAAAACGCGATAACCGTTGGTGTGTGGGTAACTTAATTAATTTAAGAGCACTATTTAAACCTGGTCTGTTAGTTGTCCAGCGTATTATGTTTATTACGAGTGCAATGGCTTATGTATCTTCTTTATTATGGCTACTATTTTTACTCTTTTCGACCTTACTATTATTCCTATTTAATGTGGATCAGCCGCATTACTTTCTACACCCCAATCAACTTTATCCAGTTTGGCCGCGTTGGAATGAGCATTTAGCGCTACAGCTACTCGGTACCACATTTGCACTATTACTTATACCGAAATTAGCTAGTTATGTGCTGGTATTAATCAAACAAAAACCATCAACCGTTGGAGGCATATTGCCCTTTACTTGCTCTATATTATTGGAAATAGTCTTTTCGATGATTTTAGCGCCAATACGTATGATCTATCATAGTAGCTTTGTGATAAAAGCCTTAATTGGTCGTAAAATTCATTGGAAATCGCCCGCTCGCCACGATGACGCATTGACATGGCGCGA
>NZ_AWGA01000100.1 GCF_000471645.3 Candidatus Schmidhempelia bombi str. Bimp
TTTATATATAACTGAGTCAAAATAGCACCCTGTGAGAAAAATGTTTAAATATCATTGTAAATAATGATAAAACCGTACCTTAGGTAGCACAAAATAATTAAAGGCGTATTAGATAACTAAGTGAGGGCGGTTAGGTTGTTTCATTAGTTAATTATCCATCTAAAAATAGCTTAGCTTCATCGGTTTATAGTTTAATCCATGTTTCTAATCGAATGATGATACAAAAAATACGTCGCTCAGATTAAATGCAACTATAGGGAAAGATTCTTTTGCAGCAGACTGTGATGGTGTGTATTGCTATTATTAGGCTATAGATAGAACAACAATATATACTAACTTAAAATATGAAAACCGCTACGTTGTTTAAACCTTAGTTCCCCATTCTAAATGGTGCGGGGTTACGGTTTAACCTCTCAATCATAGCGACAAACTAGTTTTTTAATTAGTGACAATAGCGAAAGATAGTATTGTCTTTTTATATTTTATGGTATGTGTATCATACTGTTGAAATTCTTAGACAATGAGTAATAATAACGTATTATTAACACAAAAATAAGGCAATATAATGACTGCACCTATTGTTATTGGATTAGTTTCGGTTTCTGATCGCGCAGCCAAAGGCATTTATCAAGATCAAGGTATTCCAGAACTAGAAAAGTGGCTAACTCAAGCGATCATCAATCCTTGTCATTTTATAAAATGTTTAATTCCAGATGAACAAAACGAAATTGAAAAGACACTATGTCAGTTAGTCGACCAGCAACATTGTGATTTAATTTTAACAACAGGCGGTACTGGCCCTGCGATTCGCGATGTGACACCCGATGCCACCTTAGCAATTGCCGATCGCGTCATGCCTGGGTTTGGTGAGCAGATGCGGCAAATAAGTTTAGCATTTGTACCTACTGCTATTTTATCACGTCAGTTGGGCGTTATCCGTAAACAAACGTTAATCTTAAACTTACCCGGTCAACCAAAAGCCATTAAAGAGACCTTGGAAGGAGTCAAAGACGAAAATGGAAAAGTTCAAATTCAGGGAATTTTCGCTAGTGTTCCTTATTGTATCCAACTTTTAGATGGTCCTTATATTGACACTCATTCCCATATTGTGCAGGCATTTCGTCCTAAAAGTGCGCAGCGTTAATATAAGATAAAATAGATAAGTAATACGCACGTTATAAGGTCATGATGAGGCAATATCGATTTATATTAATCTAGCAACGGTATAGGTGTACTGATATGAATAAAAGAGTTGATGACTTATTCGCTTATCAGTGATTCAATAATATTGATTATTAAAAATCTATTTTTACCTTTTTATATTGATATTTAAACACAAAAGTTAAAATAAGTTGATTTTAACTTTTGTGACGGTTAAACCTTATTGCTAGTGGATGAAAAGAGCCATATTTAACAGTACTAATGCGGAAAGGATTCGTTGGATATTATGATTATTGGCTTCATGTGAAATGAGTCATATCGGTAACCTTTAACAGCTTGCTTAAAACAGCAGACGACAACCATAGCTAAAAATGGGAATACCATAAGAGCTATTTTTATTCAGCTGACATTAATAATAAAATCAAACCGTCATTGTCTAACTTTAACCGTTTGATTTTATTATGTAAATTTATTCGCGTTCTAAGGCATGAATCGGATCTAAGTTGGCTGCTCGTCTGGCAGGAAAAAATCCAAATAAAATACCAATCAAACTCGAACAACTGAACGCCGCAATAATTGCTGAAATCGAGAACTGCATAGGAAAATCAGTCACAAAATAGGCAAAAATCACCCCAATTAATAATGAGAGTAAAATACCTAATGTGCCACCAATTAAACAAACCAAAATAGATTCGATTAAAAATTGTTGAAGTATATCGCTAGATCGCGCACCTACCGCCATTCTCACCCCAATTTCTTTAGTTCGTTCGGTAACGGAGACTAACATAATATTCATCACCCCAATTCCGCCAACGACCAATGAGATAAGAGCAATCATTGAGACTAATAATGTCATGGTTGCGGTTGTTGATTCAACCATTTGTCGAACACTATCGGTATTAAAGATAAAAAAATCTTTACTTCCATGACGTTGTATCAATAATTGCGTGACTGCCTGTTCTGCCACAGCCATATCGACATTATCTTTGACACGTACCGTAATACTTCTTAGGCTCGTCTGCCCCGTAATACGATTCATTACCGTCGTATAAGGTAACCAAATATTGAGATTTTCATTACTACCAAACCCTTGTTGGTCGCGTTTAACAATCCCAATAATACGTACTGGTAACGATCCAGCATGCATAATTTGCCCAATCGGATTTTGCTTAGCAAATAGTCTATTGGCGGTATT
>NZ_AWGA01000022.1 GCF_000471645.3 Candidatus Schmidhempelia bombi str. Bimp
CTTTCCGAGCACAGACCCGATGCCATTAATGCCGCCAAAACCTATACCGAAAAAAGGTTATGAATTATTGCATAGTGTAGCTAGAAATGGGGATGTACTTGATGATTCATTCTATTATGTAAGCAATAAACGCCAAGTTATCTACCGCTTTGATGCTGAACGTTATTTAGAGCTTCAGGGGGAAAATTGTAGTGGGCTAATCTGGTACCATGATGATAAAAATAATATTCATACCCGAATTACTAAACGCTTTTATACCGCTTACCATTTACCGAAATTTAAGTACTATAACCCAGGTAAACAGTATATTGCTATTCCAACCGATGATTTATCGGATTTTGTCTTTTCGATAGATGGCGGCAGGCACTTTTTAAAAGCCAGAGTATCTCCAATGGCGGCTGTACCAGGTAATGAAGTCGACTACTTTATTGGGGTTGATGATTCCCCTATTGAGGCAATTTATGATTCTCCTAGGAAGAATAATGTGCCAATCAGTATTTCTGGTAATACTGGTTATTTTATATTAAAAAATAGTGACGTCATCTTTGGTGCGTCTTATGGATATGATGACATCGATTATAACAAAGGAAATTCGTGGTTAAATACTCAGACCTTTTATCCACTAGCGGCGTTTACCGATGAAAGAGTGAGAGATGGCTCTAAATTTGGTACCTATATCAAATTAATGGATAGTCAAGCATACCAAGCACGGGTAAATTCAATTAAAAACGTTAAACCACAACCTTATCAGGGGTGGGATCGCATACGTTGTGAAATTGGGGCGGAAAAATAATAAAATTAATAAGGAGTTGTTTTATGAAAGGTGTTATTCGTTTAGGGGATCCGCATTCACATGGCGGGCAAGTAATAACGGCTTCTGGAGCCCATTTTGATGGTAAGCCAGTCGCATTGGTTGGTGATCAGGTATCGTGTCCTAAAAAGGGACATAATCAAAATGCCATTATCGAAGGGCATCCTACTTGGATCATGAACGATCGCGCGGTTGTTGTCAATGGATGTAAAGCCGCGTGTGGTTGTGTGCTTATTTCTACATTAGCGGTTGCTGGGTGTGAATAATGCAGTGGCGTCTTCCTACTATTTCTGCTAAGCCAGTACCAGAAAATTTTTCAATCTGGATCTATTTGTTTGCCTTCGTAATTAGTATCGTTTTTTTTAGTTGTGCGGTGTTATTAATTAATGGCGAATTTGCTTTAACAAAACTAAAATTGACAGGACTCTATTTGATTATTGCACCCATGCTTTTTAGTTTATCGGTAATCGGTTTTTTCTATAGTTTTTATCACCGACAGCGAATAAAGGTGCTATTTTTTAATCACTGTATTAAAAATAAGCATGACAATTGGCAAGATTGGGCGAGAGAATCGATTGTATTGTTAGGTGCTAGTTATTTAACGGATATTGATAATCTTGGATTAAAAATAATGGGATTGGAAGGCAACGCACCCATGAATCCAGATAAAGTGTTGCCTATTTCGGCATTACAGGATGTAAATAGCTCGCCGTTATTTTTTATATTTGACAAAATTTTGTCACCTATGAAAGCGAAGATAACCACCCAACCCAATATTAAAGTGTTGTTTAATACCACTCAAGATAATAGTGCGATGGTAAATACTTTAGTAAATTATTGTCATTTAAATCATTATAATATTAAGCCAGAAAATATTATTTTTTCAAATAAAATACCTTCGCCAGATATTATTTATCAATGGTTTGATACCGGGTATGGTGAAACTGTTTTAGTCATTAATTTGGTGTTAACTAATAGTAGGCCATTAGCCGTGACTGAGCACTGTTGTGCGTTACTGCTTTCTAATCGTGATACATCATTAAATTATTCTCGATTGCGGCTATTTCGACCGTTGAAAACACAGTTGACGGATTTAAGTGATGATCTTACTTATCTGCTTAAAGCTGAGCAGATTGAAAAAAGTCAAGTTCGTCAAATTTGGACAACATTTTTACCTAATTCGGCATTAAATATTTTAAAAGGTACCTTTTTTGATGTAGAGAGTGACATCATGATTGATCCCAATAAATTTTATCAATTAGAGCATCATATTGGTAACGTCGATCATACCCATGTTTGGTTGGCATTGGTGCTGGCCGCTGAAGGGGTAAGCCAAGGACAGAAAGGTCAATTTGTGGCGGCGCAAAGTGGCGATGATATTCATATTATGCAGTTACATGATAAATCAAGGCAAATTATTGAGGATAACGAAGAGGATAGGGTCTTTTTTTATCCCATTGTATTTCTTTTTAGTACCCTCTTTTGTTTGGTTTCTATTATCGCTTTATTACCAGTTAGCTATATCGAATATATTGAAGTACCGTTAATTATTACGCTTGGCACTATACTCTGTATACTTATTACTTCCATTACTTTATATTTTAAATTATTAATTTATAAAGATAATTTTGAGAGAAAGTGGTCAGAGGCGTTGTCTAAAATGGCGTATAAAAATCAATAAAGCTTTGCTATTCGTAATAAGTCGTTGTGACACCAGTTACATATATTGAATTAGATAGCGATAATGTACAAGGGGCGATCAAAAATGGGGGAGTAATGAGCGGTAGCGTTGCCGTTTGTGTGTATATTGTGACTGATTTAATTAACTGGATGATCGGTTTAATGTTGGTTAATAATGCTTACCGCAATTCGCTTTTCATAGCGACATCGATAAATGGTCACTTTTTGATGTCGCTATGAAAGCGAATTAGCTTTTATTTTACTTCTTTACCCATTGCTTGTAAGTCAGCATGATAAGAAGATCGAACAAATGGGCCGCAAGCCGCATGGGTAAAGCCCATATCCAGTGCAATCTGTTTAAAGTGTTCAAATTCTTGTGGGGAGACGTAACGGTGCAATGGATGGTGGTGTTTACTTGGTTGTAAATATTGCCCTAAGGTTAACATCGTTACCCCATTATCGCGTAGATCTTGCATCACTTGAATTAGTTCTTGATTGGTTTCTCCTAATCCCACCATTAAACCAGATTTAGTTGGTATCTGTGGGTGACGACGTTTAAATTCAGCTAATAGGGCAAGTGATCCGTCATAGTTTGCCCCTAAACGGATCTCTTTATATAAACGCGGCACATTTTCCAGATTATGATTGAACACATCTGGCGGGGTTTGAGCGAGCGTGTCGATAGCTATATCCAGACAACCGCGAAAATCAGGGACTAATGTTTCAATTTTAATTTTTGGATTGCGTTGGCGGATATGCTGAATACTAGCCGCAAAGTGACTGGCGCCGCCATCTTTTAAATCGTCACGATCAACCGAGGTAATGACTACATAGCGCAATTTCATTTCAGCAATGGTATTCGCTAGCTTGATCGGTTCTTGGCTATCTAAAGGTAAAGGTCGTCCATGGGCAACATCACAAAAGGCACAGCGGCGAGTACAAATATCGCCCATAATCATAAATGTTGCGGTACCATGATGAAAACATTCTGCGAGATTAGGGCAGGCGGCTTCTTCACATACTGAATGTAAGCCATGTTTGCGTATCGTGGCTTTTATGGCAGCGATTTGTCCTGTATCAGTTGGCAATTTAATGCGCATCCACTCAGGTTTTTTTAATCTTGGTTGCGCATCGATATTCCGTGTCTGAATTAGGCGAACTTTATCACCATCTCGGTATTTTGTACTTCTTGTTGTAGGTGCTGTGGTTTTATTTTCCATAAGAATCATCATCATAATTGGGTATAGTTAATTGCGTTATAACGTAACTGTTTGGCAAAAGCGATGACCAGTTGTTGACTCAGCTCAGCGTAACAGAATGTGGGTGCTAATTGACTGACTTGAGTCATGGTTAGGTCCGAATAGCCACACGGGTTAATTAAGTTAAAAGGGGATAAGTCCATATCGACATTTAGTGCTAAACCATGTAGGGTACAACCACGTTGGATATGTAAGCCTAAAGAACAAATTTTTTGATTGTTGACATACACACCCGGTGCGTCTTTTCTGGCGTTAGCCTGAATATTTAACTGAGCAAGGGTTGTAATGACGCTATTTTCTAAGCAATTAACCATGTCACGAATAGTGAGTTGGCGACGTTTGAGATTAATTAACGTGTAAAAAATCAGTTGTCCTGGTCCGTGATAAGTGATTTGTCCACCACGATCGGACTGAAATACAGGAATAGAATTTTGTGTTGTTAAAAGATGTTCCGGTTTACCTACTTTGCCTTGAGTAAATATAGGGAGATGTTCAGTAAGCCAAACTTCATCGGCATGTTGAATCGTACGTGAGGCAGTAAAAGTGTGCATGGCTTGATACACCGCTTCGTAGGAGGTTAATCCCAATTGCCGCACAATTAATTCATTCTTCATTTTATCATCTTATCGTCATTTTTATTTATTTAGTAAAAGTTTATCACTGAATAATCATAATTATGCTAAAGAAACATCAATAATTCTGATAGGTTAGCATATTTAACTAGATTTTTAGGTACGAACAATGAGATAATTTTTTGACAAAAATCAAAAGCAATAATAAATATTGTTTATTTCCCTTATGAATCATAAGGAATATTCACAGAGATAATGAGTAAATAAATAATAATAAGTGTAAATATCGATACATACGGTTAAATAGTAGTCTTGGTAACTTGTTGTTATTATTAGTAATAGTAAATTATTTATTGTTACTTTAATTCATTCTCTGTCTGTTTTAAACCTAAAGAGGTCTTTATAATGTCAGATATTCAAAACAATGATATTGATCCTATCGAAACGAAGGATTGGCTAGAAAGCATTGAATCGGTAATTCGTGAAGAAGGGATTGAACGTGCTCAATATATTATTGAGCAAATCCTTCAGCAAGCTCGCCAAGGTGGGGTACCATTGTCAGGTGCGCAAACCAGCAGTTATATCAATACGATTCCAGTTGATGAACAACCAGCTTATCCAGGCAATACTGAAATTGAACGCCGTATTCGCGCCATTGTACGTTGGAATGCGTTAATGATAGTATTACGTGCATCTAAAAAAGATTTGGATCTTGGTGGACATATGGCATCGTTCCAGTCTGCCGCTACATTCTATGAAGTCTGCTTTAATCACTTTTTCCGTGCTAGAAATGAAAAAGATGGCGGAGATTTAGTCTATTTCCAAGGTCATATCTCTCCAGGTGTCTATTCACGTGCTTTTATTGAAGGGCGTTTAACACAAGAGCAGTTAGATAATTTCCGTCAGGAAGTTCACGGTAAAGGTTTACCTTCTTATCCTCACCCTAAATTATTACCTGAATTTTGGCAGTTCCCAACGGTATCGATGGGCTTAGGACCAATTAGTGCAATTTATCAAGCACGTTTCTTAAAATATTTACATCATCGTGGTTTAAAAGATACGTCTGAACAAACCGTTTATGCTTTCCTTGGCGATGGTGAGATGGATGAGCCAGAATCAAAAGGGGCGATTACCGTTGCGACACGTGAAAAATTAGACAACTTAGTTTTTGTTGTTAACTGTAATTTACAGCGTTTAGATGGACCAGTAACTGGTAATGGTAAGATTGTTAATGAGCTAGAAGGTATTTTTGCCGGTGCGGGTTGGCAGGTACTTAAAGTGCTTTGGGGTAGTCGCTGGGATAAATTGTTACAGCAAGATAAGTCTGGTAAGTTGATTCAATTAATGAATGAAACCTTAGATGGTGACTATCAAACCTTTAGATCAAAAGATGGTGCTTATATTCGTGAGCATTTCTTCGGTAAATATCCTGAAACAGCTGAATTAGTTAAGCATATGACCGATGATGAGATCTTTAGTTTAAATCGTGGCGGTCAAGATCCAGTGAAAATGTTTGCGGCATTCCAAAAAGCCAAAGAAACGACGGGTCGTCCAACTGTCATTTTAGCGCATACGGTAAAAGGCTATGGTATGGGTGATGCGGCAGAAGCGAAAAATATTGCCCATCAGGTTAAGAAAATGAATATGGATAGCGTGCGTCATGTACGTGATTTCTTCAATGTGCCTGTCGCCGATGCGGATATCGAAAAATTACCATATTTAACTTTAGATAAAGATAGTGAAGAGTACCAATATCTCCATGAACGTCGTCAAGCGTTAAAGGGTTATGTGCCATCACGCTTACCGAAATTTACTCAGCCACTAACGATTCCAGCATTAAGTGAATTTACGCCGCTGCTTGAAGCGCAAAATAAAGAAATCTCAACCACGATTGCTTTTGTTCGTACTTTAAATATCTTATTGAAAGATAAAGCGTTAGCACCACGTTTAGTGCCTATCTTAGCCGATGAAGCGCGGACCTTTGGTATGGAAGGTTTATTCCGTCAAATTGGTATCTATAATCCAAATGGTCAGAAATATATTCCGCAAGACCGCGAGCAAGTGGCGTATTATCGTGAAGATGAAAAAGGTCAAATCCTACAAGATGGTATTAATGAGATGGGTGCTGGTGCCTCATGGTTAGCTGCTGCCACCTCTTATAGCACTAATGATTTACCAATGATTCCATTCTATATTTACTACTCTATGTTTGGTTTCCAACGTATTGGTGATCTACTTTGGGCGGCGGGTGACCAGCAAGCACGTGGATTCCTTATCGGCGGTACCTCAGGTCGTACCACATTAAATGGTGAAGGCCTACAACATGAAGATGGACATAGCCATATCATCTCTGCCACCATCCCTAACTGTGTTTCTTATGATCCGTCTTATGCTTATGAAGTCGCGGTTATTGTTCAAGATGGTTTACGTCGTATGTATGGTGAACAAGAAAATGTGTTCTATTACATTACTACTTTAAATGAGAACTATGATCAACCAGCAATGCCAGCCGGTGCCGAAGAAGGTATTTGTAAAGGTATCTATAAATTGGATACGGTTAAAGGTCAGAATGCTAAATTATCGGTACAACTTCTTGGTTCAGGGGCAATTTTACGCCATGTACGCGAAGCTGCCACCATCTTAGCCAATGAGTATGGTATTAGTTCTGATATCTATAGTGTTACTTCATTTACTGAGCTTGCACGTGAAGGGCAAGATTGTGAACGTTGGAATATGTTACATCCAACTGAGACGCCTCGTGTACCTTACATGACGCAAGTGATGAATAACGCGCCTGCGGTGGTTTCAACAGACTATATGAAGCTATTTGCTGAGCAAGTACGCGCTTATGTACCAGCAGCAAGCTATAAAGTATTAGGTACTGATGGTTTCGGTCGTTCAGATAGTCGTGAAAATTTACGTGAGCATTTTGAAATTAATGCTGGTTACGTAGTGGTTGCCGCATTAGGTGAATTAGCGAAACGCGGCGATATTGATGTTTCAGTTGTTAACGATGCAATCAATAAATTTAATATTGATGCAGATAAAGTAAATCCACGAATTGCATAAGTAAAAAGGTATAACGAAAATGAGTATTGAAATTAAATTACCTGATATTGGTGGTGATGAAGTCGAAGTCACTGAAATTTTAGTTAAAGTGGGTGATAAAGTTGACGCTGATCAATCATTAATGACGGTTGAAGGTGATAAAGCGTCAATGGAAATTCCTGCGCCACAAGCGGGGATTGTTAAATCGATTACCATCGCGGTAGGCGATAAAGTACAAACTGGAACCCCTATTATGGTATTTGATGCGGCTGATGGTGCAGTGGAAGCACCTGTTGCTCCAGTGGCTAGTGACGCCGCGCCTGCGGCACCAAGCGCGAGCG
>NZ_AWGA01000101.1 GCF_000471645.3 Candidatus Schmidhempelia bombi str. Bimp
GCCAGTAAACAACTAACGTTAATCTGTGGCGGCTCGTATATTAAAATCAGCAGCGAAGGCATTGAACTAGGCACCGCTGGCAACATCTATTTTAAAGGTAATGTTATGCAGAAAATGGCGGCAAAGGATATGGATATCACTCAGATAGCGTTGCCAGAGGTTATTGGTGATTATGCGGTGAAATTTATATGTAAAGATGAAACGGGAAACATTTATGCCAATGAACCCTATATTGCCACGCTTGCTAATGGTAGAAAGGTGCAAGGCCAAACCGATAAAAATGGATATACACAAGCATTTTATTCTGTCGATGAAGACCAAACCATTACACTGGAATTAATAAGTAGGTAGGTTAACTATGCCCAATAATAATGAAAATAGTTCAAGCTGTAAAATTTTCACAGCCCAAACAACTAAGCTTAAAAACGGTGAGGTCGCCATTAAAGAAGCGATTAGCGCTTAAATACCCGGATGCAGAGGTAAGAATCATAGAAAATTTTTATTTTCCACACGAATTTAAAGCTGAATGGACTAAGTTATATAATGAACTCACCGATCCGCAAACGGCTTGCAAATATTCTTTATGGCAAATTCACTTTTTTGGCCATGGTGGACCAGAAGCACTGTATTTTCAAGAGCATGATGGGGAAGATAAAATTTATTTTAATGAGCAAGAGCAGATGGAGCGTTTACCTTGGCATCCTAATCAAGGGATTTTTGTTTTACACAGCTGCCGGGGAGCGGCTTACGAAGATACCCTTAATGTAGACAAAATAAAGGTACAAACTTGTTTGGCTAATACGATTTCAACACAGCAAAAAACGCGTTGTTTAGGGCAAGTGACTTATGGTAATAATAACTTTCTTGACGTAATAGACTATCCCATTGATGAAAATAACGTGACTAAGCCGCTAGCTGCTCGGGGAACGATATTATATTCAACAGAAAAATGGGAAGCGGAGGTTATAGAGCAAGTAAAGTATAGATCTAATTTTTATTATAACTTTTTAAAATATTCTGTTAGTAAACCTGTTGTTTTATGGGGTTATGCACTGCTAACCAATAAATCAGAGAAAAAAACATTATATAACAAACAGAAATATGAGTCTAATAAGAAAATACAACAATCAACTTTGCCAAAGGCATATCCCATCTATCAAGAAATAAAAAAACTTGCGGATAAAAATCAGATCTTGCCTTGTCGCGTAGTTAATAATGGCGAATTAGAGTCCCCGGTTGTTGAAGTGGATATCTTTAATCAAAATGATGTGGAGTATATTTAATGCACTATCCCGCTAAAGTAACAAAATTAATATCGAAAAAGTTAATACTTGGTATGTCCACACTTTGTAGTACCAGAAATATAAGGTCATGGATTCATATTAAATTCGCTTGAGTTATTTCATTCAGATAGAGGAAAAGTGTTTGATAGTCATTTGCTTGATGAGTGTTTAAACGAATTTGATAGTCTACTATTCCTCAACATCAATTATTACGTATCGATGAAGCCCAAAAGCTATATAAAAGCGCATTTGACGATCAAGTATTTTATGGCGTCCGTCACCCAGATAGCTTAGTAACATTGATTAAACATGCCTGGCAATGAGATAAAAATGCGATGCTTTATTATTATAGTATTCTTCATTGTAAAGATTTGTATGATGAAGATGGAAAAGACGAGTGGATTACTATGTCCTTTGATACGTTTATGCGCAAATATCGGCATCAGTTAGTGGATAGTGCCGGGAATCCATTAGTTGAGCCCATAGTGTTTAAAAATCAAGAAATGAGAAACTATTTATGGGAACAATTTGCCGATTTAAAATATCCTTATTTTGCTTATCGAAAAAGCTGGTGGTATAGCCCTTGTGGATATGATACAAAAGGTATACGTTTACCATGCCCAGATGATAAATTAGAAAAAAGTATTGAATATCTGAACTATGCTCTTGAAGGGGGCTATCATTGCTATGAACAATGGATTGCTCGAATGCTATTCCAACAAGGGGATCATTATAAAGATGAAAAATATAAACAACTCAGTAAATTAACCGAATACCGCCAATCGTTAACCTTAGAAGAGTTAAAACTGTCCATTGATTATGCGCAGTTAATGGCCGAACATAGCTCCATTATTGGCATATTACGGGTTACCGAAGCCTACTTATATGGTATAGGTCGTGAGCCCGATCCTATTAAAGCGTATGCATGGTCACTATTAAGTGATTATGCCAAACAAACCATCGAGGATAATGACAATAATTTAGCTTGGTATGCTCACCGACTGCCACCTGTGTGGGAATATAACAAGCAAATTCAAACCGGTCTTGAAAAGAGACTTAACCCAACACAAAAACAAGCTGCGCAAGAGTATTTGTCAGCGCTTAAAACCACAATTGTTACTTGGGATTATAATGAGTGGCGAAATGAAATTGATGATTTTCATCCAAGACCTTAATTTGTTTGGCTAATACGATTTTTCCCCAAGTCATCGCCAAGCTATCAAGAAATAAAAAAACTTGCGGATAAAAATCAGATCTTGCCTTGTCGCGTAGTTAATCATGGCGAATTAGAGCCCCGGGTTGTTGAAGTGGATAGCTTTAATCAAAATGATGTGGAGTATATTTAATGCACTATCCCGCTAAAGTAACAAAATTAATATCGAAAAAGTTAATACTTTTAATTATTAGTTTTTGCTTTGTTATCGTTCTTGCTTGCTTATATATGGTTTATTCAACCCATAACCATCGTCAACTTACTCAATCGGAAAATATAACGATGGACTATACTATTTACCCATCTACTATTCCCCAACATCAATTATTACGTATCGATGAAGCCCAAAAGCTATATGAAAGCGCATTTGACGATCAAGTATTTTATGGTGTCCGTGACCCAGATAGCTTAGTGACATTGATTAAACATGCCTGGCAATGGGATAAAAATGTGATGTTTTATTATTATAGAATTCTTCATTGTAAAGATTTGTATGATGAAGATGGAAAAGACGAGTGGATTACTATGTCCTTTGATACATTTATGCGCAAATACCGGCATCAGTTAGTGGATAGTGTCGGGAATCCATTAGTTGAACCTATAGTGTTTAAAAATCAAGAAATGAGAAACTATTTATGGGAGCAATTTGCCGATTTAAAATATCCTAAATTTGCTTATGAAAAAGGCTTTGCAATTGGTCATTGTGGGTATGATGAAAAGGGAATGGCGCTTTCATGTCCAAATGCTAAGTTAGAGAGCAGTATTAAGTACTTAAATTATGCTATTGAAGGAGGCTATCATTGCTACGAAGATAAGTGGATAGCTTTAATCAAAATGATGTGGAGTATATTTAATGCACTATCCCGCTAAAGTAACAAAATTAATATCGAAAAAGTTAATACTTTTAATTATTAGTTTTTGCTTTGTTATCGTTCTTGCTTGCTTATATATGGTTTATTCAACCCATAACCATCGTCAACTTACTCAATCGGAAAATATAACGATGGACTATACTATTTACCCATCTACTATTCCCCAACATCAATTATTACGTATCGATGAAGCCCAAAAGCTATATGAAAGCGCATTTGACGATCAAGTATTTTATGGTGTCCGTGACCCAGATAGCTTAGTGACATTGATTAAACATGCCTGGCAATGGGATAAAAATGTGATGTTTTATTATTATAGAATTCTTCATTGTAAAGATTTGTATGATGAAGATGGAAAAGACGAGTGGATTACTATGTCCTTTGATACATTTATGCGCAAATACCGGCATCAGTTAGTGGATAGTGTCGGGAATCCATTAGTTGAACCTATAGTGTTTAAAAATCAAGAAATGAGAAACTATTTATGGGAGCAATTTGCCGATTTAAAATATCCTAAATTTGCTTATGAAAAAGGCTTTGCAATTGGTCATTGTGGGTATGATGAAAAGGGAATGGCGCTTTCATGTCCAAATGCTAAGTTAGAGAGCAGTATTAAGTACTTAAATTATGCTATTGAAGGAGGCTATCATTGCTACGAAGATTTGATTGCTCGAATGCTTTTTCAACAAGGGAATCATTATAAAGATAAAAAATATAAACAACTCAATAAATTAACCGAATACCGCCAATCGTTAACCGTAGAAGAGTTAAAACTGTCCATTGATTATGCGCAGTTAATGGCCGAA
>NZ_AWGA01000023.1 GCF_000471645.3 Candidatus Schmidhempelia bombi str. Bimp
TTGCAAGCAAACCACAACCAGCCGCGACGCCAGCGCCAGTAGCTCAATCTGATGGGTTTGTTGCCAATAGTGCTTATGCGCATGCTACTCCATCGGTACGCCGTTTAGCGCGTGAGTTTGGTGTTGATCTCTCTAAAGTAGCGGCAACGGGGCCAAAAAATCGTATTTTACGTGAAGATTTACAGAATTACGTGAAAAATGCAGTGAAACAAGTTGCGAGTGGCAATGTCGCTGCTGGTGGTGCATTACCAGGATTACTACCTTGGCCGAAAGTGGACTTTAGTAAATTTGGTGAAGTTGAAGAGTTACCATTAACTAAGATCCAGAAAGTTTCTGGTGCTAATTTACACCGTAACTGGGTGATGATTCCACATGTAACTGAATTTGACGAAACCGATATTACTGAGTTAGAAAGTTTCCGTAAGCAGCAAAATGTGGAAGCTGAAAAACGTAAGTTAGATGTGAAAATTACCCCACTGGTCTTTATCATGAAAGCGGTTGCAAGTGCGCTACAAGCTTATCCACGTTTTAATAGCTCATTATCTGAAGATGCACAGACCTTGATCGTTAAAAAATATATCAATATTGGGGTGGCGGTCGATACGCCTAATGGTTTAGTTGTTCCCGTATTTAAAGATGTTGATAAGAAAGGGGTACTTGAGCTATCTCGTGAGTTAGCAGCGGTGTCGAAAAAAGCGCGTGAAGGTAAATTAACGGGTGCGGATATGCAAGGTGGCTGTTTTACTATCTCCAGTTTAGGCGGCATAGGTACGACTGCGTTTACACCAATTGTTAATGCGCCAGAAGTGGGTATTTTAGGTGTTTCACGCTCATCAATGAAACCAGTTTGGAATGGTAAAGAGTTTACACCACGCTTAATGTTACCTTTATCCTTATCTTTTGACCATCGCGTTATTGATGGTGCGGATGGAGCAAGATTCTTAACCCATATCGCTACCGTATTATCTGATATGCGTCGTTTAGTGATGTAATCAGGGAGAGACAGAACATGACTAAAGAAGTAAAAACTCAAGTTGTTGTATTAGGTGCCGGTCCTGCCGGCTATTCCGCTGCTTTCAGAGCAGCAGATCTTGGACTGGATGTCACCTTAGTTGAACGTCATTCAACCTTAGGTGGGGTTTGTCTTAATGTTGGTTGTATTCCCTCTAAAGCGCTATTGCATGTTGCTAAAGTGATGGATGAAGCTAAATCATTAACCGATCATGGCATTGAATTTGGTATGCCAAAAATGGATTTGAATAAAGTTCGGGACTGGAAAGAAAAAGTCATCAGTCAATTAACAGGTGGCTTAGCAGGCATGGCGAAAATGCGTAAAGTCACGGTAGTACAAGGTGAAGCGAAATTTACGGGTAGCCATACGATGTCAGTACAAACTGCCGAGGGTGAAACCGTTATTCATTTTGACAATGCAATTATTGCAGCGGGATCACGTCCAATTCAATTACCATTTATCCCACATGAAGATCCGCGTATTTGGGATTCCACAGATGCATTAGCGCTAACGTCAATTCCTAAACGTTTATTGTTGATGGGTGGTGGTATCATTGGTCTTGAAATGGGTACTGTCTATCATGCGCTAGGTAGTGAAGTACATGTCGTTGAGATGTTGGATCAAGTGATCCCGGCCGCAGATAAAGATGTGATTAAAGTCTTTACTAAACGTGTAGAGAAAAAATTCACATTAATGTTACAAACGAAAGTCACCAAAGTTGAAGCTAAAGAAGACGCTATTTATGTGTCAATGGAAGATAAAGACGGTAAAGTGATTATTGAGCCTTATGATGCGGTGTTAGTCGCCATTGGTCGTACACCAAATGGCAAACTAATTGATGCGGATAAAGCGGGCGTCAATGTGACCGATCGTGGCTTTATTGAGGTCGATAAACAAATGCGTACCAATGTCCCGCATATTTTTGCGATTGGTGATATTGTTGGTCAACCAATGTTAGCCCATAAAGGGGTACACGAGGGGCACGTAGCAGCAGAAGTGATTGCTGGTAAAAACCATTACTTTGATCCAAAAGTGATTCCTTCAATTGCTTATACGGAGCCAGAAGTCGCATGGGTAGGCTTAACTGAAAAAGAAGCGAAAGCACAAAATATCAGTTATGAAGTCGCGGTGTTCCCATGGGCTGCTTCGGGTCGCGCCATCGCTTCTGATTGCTCAGAAGGGATGACAAAATTGATTTTTGATAAAGACACTCACCGTATTTTAGGGGGTGCTGTTGTTGGTGTGAATGGGGGTGAATTGTTAGGTGAAATCACGCTAGCGATTGAAATGGGTTGTGATGCAGAAGATATCGCATTAACTATCCATGCTCACCCAACATTACATGAATCAATTGGTTTAGCGGCAGAAGTGTATGAGGGGTCAGTGACTGACTTACCAAATCCTAAAGCGAAAAAGAAATAGTTAATTATCACTAGCTATTTTGGTTAACATAATTATCCTGATGATATTTCAGGATGAGCTGTTTGTGGACAAACCCCGATGCAATTCGGGGTTTGTTTTTTTATGTTAAAAATCGTTGCCTTTTATTAAAATGTTGATTCATACAAGTTATAAAAGTCCCTTAACTATGGCGTTTTACTTATCTTTTGGGGCGGTGATTGAAGATATAGTAAGTGGCGCTAAATTAATTAGCCAACTCTACGATTAACTTATGGCTAATAGGATTTATCCTTAATAAAACTTGCCTTTATATGCTTTTAGCGCTGGCTATCGCCTTTTTTTACTATTTAATGGATCTGATTTGTTTTTTAGTGATAGTCATTTAGGAAGGGATAGTGTTAATTGTGATATAGGTAAGTGAATGTAATCAGTAGCAAAATAGGCGGGAATCAATCTTTTATCTCCATTTTATATCATCTTAAACAACGAGCATTATCGTTATCTTATTAATAAAAACGCTCCTTATTGACTCCACAATTGTCTGGTTGATGATCATTTTACTTAGGTCAATGTATAAATACAACAAGATGGCAGAGTTATTACCGCCGATTGGAATGATAAGCTTTAATTGCTCGTCATTATCATAAATAGCTTATTAGGTTATGGTTACAGCAGTACCATCGGTCTAGACTTAACCCACACCAACCATTTAACCTTTTAGGTGGAAAATAAATTGTTCTGTTTTTTAATGGTGATTTTAGCTTTATCGATTAGAATGGTATTCATTTAAGCCATTATTCATTGTTATCCAATATTCGTTGAAATAACGGGATTTTAATAAAAGTGTGGCGAGAATCGACTTTATAACTACCTAGTTTAAGATACGCCAATAATACGTTAGCAGCGCTTCCTATTGCTAGGAAGGCTGCTTAGTACATATCAAAAATAGGACCATAAGCTATCTTAGGTGCTTATGGTCGTTAAGGTTACAGCAATGTGAGTAGTGGAGAAATACATAGCAATAGACCAGTAATAATAATGATATATAGCGCTATCCCTTTATATTGGTATAACGTAGGGACGCGATACACTAGCCACGCGGGGATTAAACAGCCCACTAGACCAAAAATAGGACTGCATAGCGAGGTAAAGAGTAGTACAGGTAAATTTAAGATGACTGCCCCCCAAGCCAGTAAAATAGCTAAAAAAATTATCCCTTTTTGTAGCAGTTTGTGATTAATTTTTTCCTCAGGCATTAGGCGTTTTAAAACATTAATAGCCATGCCTTGCACCGCCTCTCGGAAACCTAAGTAAACACCAAAGAAAGCGGTCACGACGGCAAAAATATTTAAAATAATACTGATTGGTGTGACGTAGTTGGCCGCATCTCCTTTAATAAATTGAGCCGCAATCGCCAGCGCTGAAATATTTTGTTCATATGCTTTCACCGCTTCATCATATCCCATCGCAAAGGTGAATGATATCGCATAGAAGAAAACAGTAATAAATAGTATTCCAAATGCAATATTCATGGCGCGTAATGCTTTAAATCGTGCGACTTCAATAGATCTATTTTTAGCGCGATAAGAGATAACCATTGGGCTTAATGTTTGAATAAATAGAATGGATGTTAAGGTAAATGGTAAAGTAATCACGGCATTTTTAATTAATAAACCTAGGGGAGGAATCGCACCAACGTTATGGCGAATATCCCACATTTCGATCATTAATATCCCTAAAATAGCGATAATAGCCAATTTAGAAATTACCATAAAACTGGATATTTTGAATAGTAGCTGTTCGCCTCTGGAGGCAATAGCTACTAAAAAAATAATTAATCCTAATGAATAGAGTGGATTTTTAGATAAGATATTTTTAGTCACGCCAAAGGTGTGTAGATATGAGGCGCTATCATTAGTTATCGCTGTTGAGTAAGCAAACATCCAGATAATTAGCATGATAAAATAGAGTAAGCCTAGAAATATCCCCCAATTTTTCCCTAAGTAACCACTAATGACACTTGGGTAATCAACACAATCTTTTGCTTCGGCTAACGTATTAATAAATAGTCGTTGGAATAAGTACATAGCTGGGTAACCAATAATAGAAGAGAGCAAAAATACCCATAATCCCATGATACCAACTTGCACGGGTAAGAAAACAATGCCTGCGCCGATTGCCATGCCGATACTCATAATTATCCAACCAATATCTGTACTATCAAATTTTGTCGCGGTTTTCCATTCATCCTTCGTCATTTGTGCCCGATTTTTGACGGGGGGATAGTTTGTTATGGTCATAATGATCTCCATCAAATTAGTTCTGAACAATTATTCTTACTTAAGCTGTTAGTGAAAGCAAATGTTAATATAAAGTTTTTTTAATATAATGATGGATAGGCTTAAACCTGCTATCACTGTTTGGTTAGGCATAAACTTAGGTGAGATTAAGCGGTTTTTAGTTCATGATTAAGACTCAATGGATTGATCTTGTTATCGCTGATTAAAGTAAATGGGAATGGTTCTTGCTCCATGTTCAATCCTTAATATTACGCTAAAAAAACGTTTGTGAAATAAGTATTTTATTTTGTTATTTTATTTACTGTTACGGCTATTTACATTTACATCACTATTTTCTAGACTAACCAATAATAGTGTTTTGATTCAACTTTTTAATTTGAATTATTTTCTCGATAAAACATGTTTATAGCATGTTTTGCCTGACTATTATTCAAATAGGGATATAACGATCTATTTAGTATTTTTGAATTAAATAGGGATTAATAAGGATTTTTCATTATATGCATCCGATTGCCAATAATGAGAATAGTAGTAAAAGGAATACGTCTCTTTGGTTAGAAAAGTGACTAATGGGATGTTTATTCTTTTTGGGTAATGACATGCTATAAAGGAGATTATGATGTCAAAATTTAATAAAGTGTTTCTCGCTTTCAATGTTTCTTTACTTTTACCAGCGTTCGCTTTACAAGCTCAACAAGTTCACCATGTTCAGGAAACAAAAGAGGTTAAAAAAATCCAGGTCGATCAGACAGTACTTCCAGCGACGGTTATTGATCAAGTTTCACCATCGACTTATACCGTTGAACAAGGTGGGCTAATTTATCATTCTACGGTCTTACCAAATGGTAATTTACGCATTGCTTATCCAGAAGTCATTCCAACTGTTGGTTTACCTGTACGGACGAAAACGGTTGAGTTAGAAAAAGTAAAAGATGTCTATAAAGTACCGGATAATGTCGATTTACAATTTGTACCTTATGATACTATTACTACGCGAATTTACACGGCAACACCATTGGATATTGATGATGAAGCCTCAAGTTTAGCGTCACAAAAGAAAGCCTTTGCCTATCAAGTAAAATCAACTACAGCTTCTAATTCGGGGAATAACGCTGATGTTGAAATCTTACTGTTTGCGAAAAATGCACCATTACGTTATGTCGATGGTACGTTCTATCTAGTCAATCATCGTTCTGTTGTTGAATTAACTGCTGAGTCAGCAAACAAATTAAATGCTAGCGGTGAATTTGAATTCCAAGGTACGTTTAATGCGGATTATCAAATTGCTAATTCAGCCGCAGTAAAAGCGATTGAGCATGATGCAAATGCTTTTTATATTTATAAGGTCCAAGAAAATGGACAAACAAATATGAAAAATATATTTGTAAAATATTATAAATAGTACGTTTATTAGTAGGGCTATCGTTATATAGCTCTACTATGATCATAATGATTACATCGAGTAACTATTTTATTGATACGTTCAGTGACTTATAGGTAGTGGCATCAATTCATTTAGCTTTATTAATGAAATTTATCTTAGTTTCTTACTTTTCATAACCATTCTAAAAAGACTTGTTATTGTGACAGGGCACATAAATTTATTTCATTTGCTCACAATTCTTGAGCAGTAGATGATATTTATCATTACTATTTTTATCTAAATTATTTATTAAATTGGTTTTCAAAATGGAGTTTTGTATGTCAAATTTAAAGAAAACAGTGATTGCAATATCGTTTGCCCTCATTCCTGTTGTTTCCGTTCAAGCGGAGAGCCAAGTCACATTAAGAGAAGCTGAAACCTTCGCCAATAAGGATTTTCGTATTTCTTCATTAGCTTTACAACGTGGAGGACAAATTCTACGTTTAAATACGATTGCAGATACACCTTTGCCTATTATCTATCCTAATCCAGAAAATAGTACCGCAATCACACCTGAAACGATTACTAAATTCAAACAAATGAATGGGGTTTATGTTTTTCCTCGTAATGAAGTGGTTGCATTAGAGCCTTTTGATATTGTATCGGCGCGTAGCGCGTATTCAACCCCTATATCATTGGATTATGATGTCAGCCGGCTTGCTGCCGAGAAAGGGGCTTATGCGTATCAAATCAACAGTGTAACTCAAACCAATACCGATAGTAATAATATTGACTTCGTTTTTTCTTTATATCGTAAAGATGCGCCATTTTTATATGTTTATAAAGCAGATTTCTTTAATTTTGGTTCCATTTCGGTACAAGAATTGCCTGTAGATATTGCTAATCAATATCAAGCAACCGGATCATTTACCTTTAATGGTCATTATAAGTTACCGCAAGAAATTTCAGCAGAGGCAGCCAAATATGCGGTTTATCATGGCGCTAAAGCGTTTTTTGTAAAAAGCGTTACCGAGAATAATCATGGGACACGACAAACGGTCGTGGTAGATTACTTCTAAGCGTTTTCTCATAAAATGGATCATAGATGGGATTTATGATCCATTTTGTTTTTTCCTTTCTATTGGTTTGAATAGTGTCTTTTTGTAAGCTGAATTAGCTAATTCCCGTATTATGGCTTAATTATTAAGATTCTTTAATACGTCTATAACTGTATTTAAGTATGGACTTGTTGCGTTATACCTTATATTTAGACGCTTTATTCGCTTTTAGGGCAAAACCCAAGCTATTTATTGTGGTTGTTAGAATGGTTGTATCGGTGTAGTTTCAATGCAGTTGATCGCATTAAAAGCTGCTAGGTGACTTAAAATTGCTCGTTAGCAATAAACACTGTTTTGCATAACTTTAACCTTGGGTTAAAAATAGCTTATTTAATATCATCTGATTTTTTTATGATTTAGACGATAGTTAAAATATATCTCCATTAATAAGTAATCAAATTAATTTGATTCAAATGAACTTTCTCGCAATCGAATACTATTTGTGACTTCGCGCCAAATCACCATTAATTGTTGTCGGGTGAACGCCTTAGTGCGATCACGCGGTATTTTATAGAACATTTCTACTCGTAATCGAGGGGTTTTATAAGTTGGATCTGTCATATGTATACCCAAGGTAAATATATAACCCATATTATTTGTATCAAATTCATCCTCTTCATTATTAAAATATGTTCCTTTAACGATCCATTCTTCTAATACTAAATTATTGCTGGTACGTTTACCTTTATAAATGGTGCGTCCTTCACCTTGGGTAAAATAGCCTTCGGGCTTATCAAGTAAAGCATAGTCACCAGCATAATCATTGAATTCAAAATAGAAAGAAAAATCTTCAATAGTATCGTGTGAATAGCCATAATTCATATCTTTCCATTTTCGATCTTCTCCTTGCATAAAACTGCGAAATAGACAAAATCCAGGCGTTGTAGGAATAGCTAAATCATCACGAACTTTGATTCGATCAAGAAGTGCATATAGCTCATTTAATTTTTGGGGAACATTATTATAATAAGCGTCGGGATCTTCTTCTCTATCTGCTTTGTATTGTTCACCTAAACCATTAACTGCTTTTATTTCAATTTTCATTGTTACATTATCTTGCCACCGATATCCTTCCAAAATCCTAAGAATATCCGATACGCCTATTGATTCCATACGCTCAAAAATAATACCTTGCATTTTATTGGGATCACTGGTGTGCACAGGATAAATGGCTTTTAAGTAATCACCGTCAATCGGATCAACGGCTTTTGTATTTTTTAATTGTTGTTCGCGTAGTGCTATCATCTGTTTAAATGGGGGAAGATACTGTTCTCGGGTCGTTATAATGATATCGTTATCTTTATAGTAAAAGACCGCCTCTTTAGCCACTTTAAATCCAATAGGTAAATTAATTAAATAAGTGCCTACACAGCGAGTAGGGGAGTTATCTAATAACTGTGTTACTTGCTGCTGCTGCTCTATAGGTAATTTGATCATATAAATATTTTTCCTAAAGTAGTAGTAATTGATTAAGAACAATATCAAGACAACAGAAATAATGGAGATTAAGCGAGAATAGTTTGTATGGAATTTGTCTGATTTAGTCATCAATTTTTACCTTTTGCAAGATATCAATAATGGAACGAAGCACAAAATCTTGACTTATTTCGTTTCGGAAAGCGGATTCATGGCATATAGGTAAATTTAATTGAGCTTGCAAATAATTGGTAGGGATAGTTCCTGAACGTGGCGGTACGGTGCCATCACCGTTGCCATCGGCGGGTAAAAGAGAATAGGTTTCATTAATATTTCCTATTTTAGTCGCATGAGTCCCATAATGTGTTGTTATTTCCACATCTCTCCAGTCATGACGACTTGGTAAGATAGTTCTAATCCGCGTTAACTCTTTCAAATTAAGTCGATTCAGTGCACCAATATGATTTTTGGACGGTTTTTTCATTGAAGGTTGATATCCCTGAAAAAAACGACCTTTCCAGTGGGCATATTGATAGGTTAAAAATTCCTTGCTAATAGTATCTTGGCTATTTTCCATACCCAAAAAGGCATAGGTGTTGGGATGATATTTATTGGCTATAGATTCATTAAATTTTTTTACTTTATACTTAATAATATATTCATATTTTTGCCAATCGATTTGCATCTGTTCCAAATCATAATCTTCATTTAATGGGTTAATCAGATGAGGTTCACATGCACACCACCATTTATCTTTGGCTAAGTAAATTTCCTTATAAGGATCGGCTTTGGGATATGACACTGTTTTGCCATCGGGATCGGTAATGAGTAGCCAATTCATTCCATATTCTGGTGTAGGTAATAATTGAAGTGGCCCAGGTGATTGTGCAAAAACGGCTGTTGTTTCGGCGGCATCTTTACCAAGGATATGTTCCATAATCCAATCTCGTATTTTTCCTATTCCTTCAGCACCATTAATCTCTGTACCACGTTTCATTCTGGTGTAAGCCACCACCGCCCCAGTTGCAGGTTGTACACCGTTTATCACACCATAGACTTTGTCTTGACCATCAAGAACTTCGGTATAATAACGGGCAACTAATCCCCCCATGGAATGGGTGACTAAAATAACTTTATTACATATTTGATCCCGTTTTTTATAGTACTCTGGCAATTTGACTTCAATTAATTTTTTAAGTTGTTCAGCACTTTCTTGATTTGATTTTAACCAGTTATATCCCATGACATGTACTGGTAAGTGGAAAGATTGGCAATGTTCGATATGTTGTTTTTGAAAAGATAACGATACTTTTGATTCTTGATTTAACTCAAAAGGCGGGGGATTCAATAAATTGGCTAAAATAGAGGGTGACTGATTTTGAAGTTGAAATAACTTTTGTTGAAATGTATTTAGAAACTGCCCGTAACTGATATAAGCCGCGGCCCCCCATCCTCGTTTTTTTCTCGTTCCAAAACATCTATTTTCGGGATTATTTTTTATAGTTGTCTCAATTTTTTGCTCTTTAATCTGGAAAGCTGCGATCATTTTATCGATTTCATCTTCATAAAAGTCACGCATTTCATTCTCATATTCTTGTTCGATCTTTTCTATTTCTTTTGCTGAGGCTTCAATCACGACACCACGATCATCGACTTCTGTTTTATCTGGATCCAGTTCTAATTTTCTGACATCTGCTGCCCCATAATGCGGAAAAGACCATCCAATTACAGAAATGCTATCATCTAAGCGCCAGATTGATTTGGTTGTGGATTTTGTGCTTTTCTCTTTCAAATTGGTTCCCATCACGCCAGGAAGAAAAATAATCGGTACAACAATCCGTGGTTTTTCAATAAAGATAATCTGTTGTTTATTTTCTGAAGCTGGTGCTGTGGTAAAATTAAATTCCGACCTATAATTATTTTTACTCATACACTTTGCTACCTATGGCTTATTTTTTATATTCAACAATGTGTTGATTAGTGACTATTTATATTTATCACGTTGACGATATGCTATCACCACTTATAGTGCATTTAATTTTATCTTAAAATGATTATCTGTTTTTAGATGGTATTATATGAAAAATAGAAGTTTAGTAAAGATTTAATTAATCATCATAGATGAGATAATAGTTCGTCAAGCTGTAGTTTTCTGCATTAATGGTATACACTTTGTTTGCTCCCAGTTTTTGATAATGCTTTCCTTAGCCTAGTAACTTTTATCTATATCTTATAGTATTAAATATTACGCTGATAACTTACTCATGATCCATGTTGAGGTTTAGATAGATACGAGTCAATTTATGGCGCGATGGCTAGCTATTTAGGTGTCAATGATATGGTCGTGTGTAATTTGTTAGATTGTCATAAATGGCGTAGTAAATTAAATAATGACCTCTATTCATTCCCTAGTGGTGAAAAAGGGAAAATGTTAAATAAAGCGATTTAAAGTAGCAGAATAATTATATAAAAGCGACTGCATAACTAACGATTAGCCATTAACTATAATAAAAAAGGTGATGGTTTATTTTGATTTGTAAGATGGGGAGGGTAATATTGACTAACTGTTAAAACCCGCTCAGTTAAGTTTAGACTATATCTCTTCTTCTGTTAGGCGTCTGTGTCATCTATAGTAACGTATTTTCAACAATGCTATGCAAGAAGTACAATAACATTGTTGAAAATTGCTCCTAGCCGTTTAAGTTACCTTTAAAAAAGGAAAGCTTAGTCTACTTCTATATTTGCTTTAACTGTTTTCCTTAATTTTTGTCATCCTCATTTTTTGAATATGTCGATTTTCTAAAATAAAAGCCATACCAAAATAGATAACTGTTAATAGCCACAAATGCCAATACTGCTGACTAAATTCAGCAAAATTTGCGCCCATTTGATTGATTTTTACCGATCCCGTGATGGCCGGTACCGCCGGGAATATATACCCTATAATATGAAATAGCGATGGCATCAATTCTCTTGGCCAAGATAGCCCTGTTACAAAAAATATCAGCATACTTGTTGGTATTATTACGCAGAATACATCACTGACGGTATGGACGAAATGTGAAAAAACCTTACCCAACAATGCCGTAGAAAAAATAAAAGGGATGATAAACCACAAGGAAGTAAAAAGATGGCTTAAACGGGGTAAGTCATACCAATAGTTAGCAAATACGGTGTAAATAATAAAATAGATTATATACAGTATTGAATAAGTCAATAATTTGCCAGAAAGTAGTAATAATGCTGACGAGGTGGCACTATAATTCGCCTTATGAATAAAAGCTAATTCAACATCAGAATTTTTACTAAATAGCGAACACAGCATACTACCAATCAGTAAGGTTTGATATAAGATCAAAACAAAAGCAGCAGGAATAATATAGGTTGCATAGCCTGACTGCGGATTAAATAAACTAATCAATTGTGTACTAAAAGGCGAAACATTATTGGTTGCCACAGCGGGATCGACACCTTGGGCGATTTTGCGTGAAATGGAAATCTTAGCCCCAAAATTGCTAGCCACAGTATTAATTGCAGTGGCGACATTACTGTAAATTAAAATATAGCTGGCATCCCCATAATAGGAAACAGGGCTCGTTTTGCCCTCTAAAATATGTTGTTGAAAACGATAAGGTATCAGTACAACCCCATAGATTTTACGCTCCTCAATAAGTCGTTGCGCTGTTTGTAAATCCGCAATATGTAAATCTATTTTAACCGATTTATTGGCGTCAATTTGTCGTACTAGCTCTCGACTGTAGTTAGTATTATCCTGATCAATAACTGCGATCGGAACATCGCGTATTGCTTCATGTAAATAGGGTTGCGGATAAAAGAAGAAATAGAGAAAGATCCCAACAAACATCACACTCACTATCGCTTTTGTTTGGAAAATACGTTTTAATTCATCATAGGAAATTAATAGTAAGGATTTAATCATATTAACCGCCTACGAATTTTTCGTAAATGTAAAGTAATAAGTAGTGAAATTATGCTGAATTGGATCAGTAAATAAATAAATGGTTCTAATGAAGTCATTATATTTGGCGCCCGCAATGTTTGATCAAGACGAATCTGTATATACCATGTGACAGGGATTAAAGCCCCCCAAATAGAAGCAAAGGTATTCATGGCAATACGTGGAAAGATCAATCCAGTAAATCCAAAACCAGGTGATGCCACTAGGCTTGCGCTACCATAAGCCTGTGCTAATGTTGAGCCGGTTAAACCAAAGAAAATACCATATAAACATGAGGTCAAGATAAAACCTATATCGCCAAGTATAAGCAAGGCTAAATGTCCCTTTAATGGCAAATCAAAATAGGCGATTAATACGGTATCAAATAAAAACAGACATAATAGAAAATAGATAAAATAGGGAGTAATCCGCCCTAATAAGAAAGTAAAAATATTATGATTAGCTAACTGTAATATTGGTTGATAACCCGTTGCCGCAAAACGATCACGCGTCACACTCGTCACCATTGCCATCATAATAATGATTTGCAAAATAGTGGGAATTAAGCCACTAATTAAGGTATAGAGGTAATTTAATGTTGGATTATATAAAGGATGTAAACTGGTTGGGACGGTTTGCATTTGGCTTTGTGCAACCGGTAACGCCACTCCTTTTTCTAATAATCCTTGCAATACGATTTGACTGTTGGCTGTTTTCAATGCTGAACTCATAGCTCGAAAAATAATGGTGCCCGCGGACATATACTGATTATTATAAAATGCCACGACTTCTGGTTGATGGCCTGCGATCAAATTTTTTTCAAACTCTGGTTGAATAAAAAGCACAGCATATACATCCCCTTTAATGAGTGCATGCTTAGCGGCAGAAAGATCTTGATAACGTTCAGCAACAAGTAGCTGTGGTGATGCCGCTACTTGTTGGATTAATGTGCGTGATGACTTGGAGGTATCTTGATCAACGACAGCGATAGGTACTTGAGTGATAACACCAGCATGGTACATGTAAATAAATAAAAAAATAAATAATAAAGGATAGATGAAAACCAATAAAAACAAAGAACGTTGTTTCATTAATTGGCTCAGTTCCCATCTAATCACTTGTAATAGCGAGTTAGACATTAATGCCGTTTCCTTTTGTATAACATCTCCCTATTTATGAGGTTAGTGAGATGGCCATTTTGTTGTAACACTCATTCCTGGACGGAGACCTGACACGTTACTAATTGGCTTAGCGCGCATTTCAAAGGTTTTTAGGTCAAAATCACCCGTGGCTTTGGTTGCCTGCCAATTTGCATATTGACCTAGTGCATTTAATACGGTGACCTTAACATCAATAACTTGGTTATTTAATGCGGGTACTTTTACCTGAAACGTATCACCGACTTTAAGATTACCCAATAAATCCTCACGAATATTAAAGGTAAACCAAATATCATTTAAATCGATAATAGAATAAAGCGGTGTTCCTGGACTATATAATTGTCCTGTTTCGGCAACGCGGGTCGTAATTTGACCGCTGATAGGCGACACTAACGTTAATTCATTTACATCTGCTTTGACTTGCCCTAATGCGGCTTTAGATTGCTCTACTTGGGCATCGGCTAATTTTTTCTGTTCTATACTGCTACCATTTTGTGCCAATGATAAGTTAGCTTTAGCCGCTTCATAGGCTTTTGCCGCGGCTTGATACTGATTAAATGACTCATCATAATTTTGCTTTGATACGGTTCCATCTTTGGCTAAACGATTAATTCGTTCATAACTGGTTTGCGCTAAAGTTAAATCTGATTTTGCTTTATCTAATTGCGCTTTTTGCACATCAATTGTTTCTGGTCGTGTGCTATAAGTATTATCGCGACTCGCCATTGCTACATTTAATTGCGCTTCGGCTGTTGCCAACTGCGCTAATAGGGCTGGGCTTGAAAGCGTAAGAAGCACATCACCTTGTTTAACATTATCGCCAACATCATAATTAAATTGAATCACTCGACCTTGTACTCTCGCCGCAACATCAACACGGTTGGATTCGACTTCGCCTTGTAAGATAATGGTATTAGGTTGATGGGCAATATATATAATAGCGATAGCAATAACAGCAATGATTGCTACTATCAAAAAAAGACGTTTTTTATGCATAAATTGTGCTTATAAATAGTTAGGATGATACTGAAATAATATTATTGGCAATAATATAAAGCCAAATATTAAAATACGCAACGAAAATATAACTTTACACTTAGTAATGATTTTCAAATAAATTTTAATTTAAATATTAGTTGTTTTTATTGATATTTTTAGAAAAAAATTTAGCTTAATGGCAAATAAATTTATCTCAATTGTATATAAGCTGTTTTACTATTTTCATCGTAATAGATGATTGATGGTACTGTCACTATATAAAAATTTTAATGTGAAGATTTTGATAAAAAACCAAAGTAATTTAACTAGTTAAAATCAGGCAAAATAAAAGATTTGAAAAGAAGCATTATTGGTAAAATTGTCACTTTTACTTAAATAATTTATTAATAATTAGCATACAACTATTTATAGTTTAGTAATCAAACATAAGCAAAAAATTATTAGTAATTAAAATATAAATTGACATTAAATATCTGCTTTTGCTATTGGTTGGTTTAAGCAAACATAAAAAAGCATAATATTAGCTGATAAAATATTATGCCATTTATTGTTTAGTGATCAATTAGATTATTCTTATAATTCATCATAAAATTCAAGTTTTATTTTATATATTAGTCCCACATTTCTCTTAGAAAAAACAGCTTTAGCTGAACATTCTTCTGGAGATTTGCAAGTATACCCAATCCAGTCAGCACCAACTTTACAGAATTTTTTACCAACGTAACTTAAAGAACCATCGATATATAATTTACAAAATTTAGGGTATGAAGAGAGATCATTAACTCCAGTAAAACGAATAACAAGTGTATCAGCCCAGTAACCTAGCGTATCTAGTACTGGTGAAGAGAAACTACTATTTTTTCCATTATTTAACGAGTTCCAATTGTTTTTACTGAATCCGTAACCATCATATCCAATTTTACCTACTCTTAAAACACCGGATATATTAGTAACTTTAGGCATGTTTTTTCCTTTTATTTTAATTAATATTTATTTTTGATTATCTATATGGATAACAGATAGAGATTATATATTTAATTGTATGTTTTTTCAAATTTTGATCATTATTAATATTCTATTAAGCAATAAATATTTTCATATAAAATTTTTTTAAGGAGAGATAAAAAAGTGAATAGGTAATTTTTTAATAAGTCTCACCATAAAGTGTTTATTGTGATCTGTAACGCTTATTTTTTCTTTCTAATGTAATTTCAATATCTGCTATCGATGATCAAAGGACTGTGTTGTTACACTATTTGCTCAAATTATTGTAACCAATATGGTAATCCACTATAAATTATATGATATAAGGTTGATTTTAATCGGAAATGATGAATAGTATTAATACCAAATAAAGGGGGGGATAGTCGTATGGGGTTAGTGATAAATGATAAAATTAAGTAGTGTCAAAGTATTGAATTGATACTGTTTAATTTATTAGAAACTTAATCCTTTTTATTATGTAATACAATCGTCTATTTTAAGCGATGCAAAAGAGATTTTTTATATCATCTCATTGCAATTTTCTTTGAGAAAATAAAATATTAAAGTGATAATTATTTCCTCAAATAAACATTATTCAATGCCTAAGATTTTTGTATCTTACTATAATCATAAAATAAGCAGGACTTTATATTAATGAATGAGTATCAGAAATAGCAGTGTTATATATAATTACAGATAAAATTTCGATGCTTATTCTGTAATGTTAGAATCTTCTTATAAGGCGTATTATCGCATTTTATAAATGTCGACTTTACAATTCTATTAAAGCTATAGTTATCGTCAAATAAGTAAATAATTTCTAATCTGCTTATCTTTTTCAGTTAGTATCAAGGGGGATAACTATTATTAAGATTTATTTTAATATTATTTGGTAAGGTAATGTGAGAAAAGTGGCAAGTTTATCTAGAACTACTAGTTATTACTAGTAGAAATATCAATATTTTACAATTCTTTATAAGCAAAGAATAAACTAATGATCAGTTATCAAAGGTTAAATTGGCTGGGGTATCAGGATTCGAACCTGAGCATGGCGGGATCAAAACCCGCTGCCTTACCGCTTGGCTATACCCCAATTAAGGTCAAGAGTGGTATGTGTATAAATTTTTAATTTATATTCGATTGAGATTAATATCCGAACCTAACGTATTTATCAATTCCATTTTATCGGTATTATTATAAATACACAAACTATCACAACTAAATATAGATAATTCTTTTACCTTGAAAAAGATGATAGTTGGCTGGGGTACCAGGATTCGAACCTGGGCATGGCGGGATCAAAACCCGCTGCCTTACCGCTTGGCTATACCCCAATAAGGTAGGTGCTAAGATTAAAATGGTGCGGGTGGAGAGACTTGAACTCACACGCCTCGCGGCGCCAGAACCTAAATCTGGTGCGTCTACCAATTTCGCCACACCCGCATTCTAATCTTAATGGTGGCTACGACGGGATTCGAACCTGTGACCCCATCATTATGAGTGATGTGCTCTAACCAACTGAGCTACGTAGCCTACTCATTTCTGTAACGTCTCAATCAACGTTACGGGGTGCATTATGCTTTTCTTCGAGGAAATCGTCAACCCCTTTTTTTAAAAAAATATTCGACTGGTGGTATTGTAATCAAAAAGTGGCGACAAACCCTCTTTATTGATTGTTTTAGTAGCAATTCCACTAAAAATTTATAAGCTTTTATACTAAGTTTTGCTAAAACAATAAGCCCTAAAAATAAATTATTTTGTTAATGACAAGCTTAATTTTGCTAACGCTATCGCTTCAATCCGTCGTTTTTCTAGCTCATTTTTTATCTCAGCACCTTTAAAACCTTCAGCAATAATATGTTGAACATCTACTTTTTTAGCTGCTTCATAAACGTTGATTAAATAAGTTGCTTGTGGATATGGCCAATCTTCCATTCCCGTTCGTCCATGATAATCGGCAGTGCTACAAATAATCAATTGTTTTAAATGTTGCGGATGACGCCAAACATCAATGCCATTGAATAACTCAATAATACGTTTAGCACTTAACTGATCGATAATGTGTAATTCGTCATGATATTGGCAGACAAATAAAGCAATAGCACGATAATGATTAGGAATTTTTAATCTAGCACAAAGTTGGCGTATTATTGGCACGGCAGCAATACCATGATCTTTATGATGTGGCCATTGGTTTTGAGGCGTCATACCTTTGCCTAAATCATGGCAGAGAACGGCAAAACGCGTTTCAGGTTCGGCGGTTAATTGGGCACTTTGTTTTAGTGCCAATAACGTGTGTATTCCACTATCGATTTCAGGATGCCATTTTGCTGGCGCTGGAACTCCAAATAATTTTTCTACTTCTGGAAATAATACGTTAAGTGCACCACACTGATGTAAAACTTCAAAATAAATTTGAGGATCGTGGGTTTTTAATGCTTTTTCCGTCTCTTTCCAAACCCGTTCTGGAGTAAGATAATTGATTTCTCCCTCGATTACCATTTGTTGCATTAACTGTAACGTTTCTTCGGCAATGGTAAATCCAAGATAATGATAACGTGCTGCAAAACGAGCTACACGTAATACTCGCAGTGGATCTTCACGAAAAGCGATGGAAATATGTCTTAATAATTTTTGATTAAGATCACCGATACCATTAAATGGATCAATAAATTCTCCCGATGGCGCTTGGGCAATGGCATTAATGGTCAGATCACGCCGAATAAGGTCCTGTTCAAGCGTAATGTCAGGGTTAAAATCACAAATAAATCCAGTATAACCTTTGCCTGATTTACGTTCAGTCCGAGCTAGTGCATATTCTTGTTTCGTTTTAGGATGAAGAAAAACAGGAAAATCATGACCAACCTGTTGATAGCCTTGTGCTAAGAGTTGCTGTGGCGTAGCGCCAACAACAACCCAATCTTTATCGGTAACAGGAAGTTGAAGTAATTTATCGCGAACCGCGCCGCCAACGAGATAGATTTCCATTAATTCATCCACATATCTCTTTTCCGACGACGGCGAGGAATAATAACGGGTAAAATAAGACCTAATAGCAACCCTCCACCTGCGACTAAACCACCATTTAGGAAATAGTTTAAAATTAAACGTTGACGTTTTTCGTCAAGTTCGTTGTTTAATGTTTCAATTTGAGCTTGCTGGCTAGTGACCTGCTGTTGTAGTTGCTGATTTTCAGTTTGTAAATTATTAATGATCTCTGCTGATTTAGTCAGCTTATTTTGGATATTGGTAGCAACTGTATCATGAGATTCATTTAAATTATTTATTTCTTTTTTCAAATTGCTAATTTGTTGTTCTAGTTCTGGGATACGATGACGTAAGCTAGGGGTGTCACTAAGCGCGCTGCTTTCAAGCCAGGAGACACGTCCTCGTTTATCTTGAATTTGGCTAAATTTACCGTCTTGGCTAACACCTAAAACTTCAACTTTATCGCCAGCATTTAATGATCCTGATAATCCGTAGTTATAACCTGGACCACGACGTAGATAAGTGGATAAATCATCCGAAATATATTTTTCTACCGCTGTCGCTGCGGTGGAATGCAAAGCAAAGCCAATTAATAAAGTAGAAAATAGATATTTATTCATAATTTTTTAATCATTAAAAATTAAATGAAAGATAGTATAATCATATCATAAAATGAGAAAAGAGGCTGCCAAAAGCTAAGCAATTGGATTATAGTTATTACCTATATCAATTTCATAACTAATTTTAATGAAATAATTCAAGTGAGTTAACTCATGCCAGAACAAAAATTAACCCATATCAATCAGCGTGGCGAAGCGCATATGGTTGATGTTTCTGCAAAACCGATGACGAGCCGCGAAGCTCGCGCTGAGGCCTATGTGAAAATGCAACGTCAAACCTTAGTCATGATTTTAGAAGATCGTTTAAAAAAAGGGGATGTTTTAGCCACCGCGCGTATTGCTGGAATAATGGCAGCCAAAAAAACGGCTGAGCTTATTCCATTATGCCATCCACTTTTATTGAGTAAGATTGACGTGATGATTGAACCTGACTTAGATAATAATCAACTGCGTATTGAATCTTTATGTCGATTGAATGGACAGACCGGTGTTGAAATGGAGGCATTGACTGCGGCATCGGTAGCCGCATTGACTATTTATGATATGTGTAAGGCTGTACAAAAAGATATGGTCATTAGTCAGGTTAGACTATTAAGTAAAACTGGCGGTAAATCAGGTCATTTTGAGGTGGAATAAGCATGATAACGATACGATTTTTTGCACAAATTCGAGAATTGGTTGGGACAAGTGAATTGACATTAGAGGCAGACGGATTAACGATTTCACAACTATTATATCAATTGGCACAGCGCGGTGATAAATGGACAATGGCATTAAAAGAGAAAACGGTACTTTGCGCGGCCAATAAACAGTTAGTTGATTATCAATATTTAATTAATAATGGCGATGAAATTGCCTTTTTTCCGCCAGTAACAGGGGGATAAGGTGTTAACGAAAATTGAGATCGGTGATCATCCATTAGATATTAATGCACTCAATGCGTGGTTAAATCAATCTCCACAAGATGGAGCGGTGGTGACTTTTGTAGGTAAAGTCCGTGCGTTAGAAACCGAAACAATTAGCTTATATTTAGAACATTATCAAGGTATGACCGAAAAAGTATTAACTCATATTGTGAAGCAAGCGAGAGAGCGGTGGTCATTGAATCGTGTGGTCGTGGTACATCGTGTGGGAGAAATTTTAGCTAATCAATCTATTGTCTTTGTGGGGGTAAGTAGCGGACATCGACACGCTGCTTTTGCCGCAGCAGAATTTATTATGGATATCTTGAAAAATGAAGCACCTTTTTGGAAACGAGAAAAAACAGTCGATGGCGAATATTGGGTTAAAGCTAAAGATACAGATAAAGCGTCATTAGCAAAATGGGGGTAAACTGGCCCACTTTAGGATGAAAAATAAGCGATATTTTATTTCTTAGATTGATTTAACTGCCACAGGCGATAGCTGTTTTGCTGGGATATCGCTAGAATTTCGGTCAGCGTTTTATCATGTAATTTTGCTAAAAAATATGCCGTATCCAATATCATTGCAGGATTGCCCCGTTTGCCCTGATAAGGCCAAGGTCCATCACTTTCTAGGCAGATAATATCTAATGGGACATGATGGATAAATTTTTGATAGTTTGGATTAAATAACACGTCAGGCGATACGGAAATAAACCAGCCATTATCAATAATTTGGGTGACTGTGGTGACTTGGCCTTCAAACCAATGAAATAGGGCGTATTTAATTTGATATTGGTTCAAAATGTTAATAGCAATGGGTGCTGTATTGGCCACACAATGTAAATTGACAGGTAAGTTTAATTCACTGGCTAACCGAATAAATTGCGTAAAGAGGGCGAGCCCCTTTTTTATGGTCATCTGTTTTTCGGCATGATTTAATGCACGTAGCGTAAAATAAGGTAAGCCAATCTCACCAATCCCGACTATCTGAGATTTTTGTTGATAAATAAGCTGCTTTAGTAGTGTAAACTCTGAATAATTTTGCGGATATTCAGGATGAATACCGAGGCATACTTTTAAATTCGGATAGTGTTTTGCCAGCTTTAGCAATGTTTGCGCACTAGCTAGGTTTGACGCCACGCCGATAACAATAAATTGTTGCATTGCTGATTGCTGTTCAACGGAGGTTAATTGCTCAAAATGACAGTGTGAATCAATTAACATCATTCTTCGTTATCCTTGTGCTTTTGGTTTATATTAATCCTAATAGTTATTCGGTATATGAATAGATAGTACAAACGGTTTTCTGTTTGCTATTTTAATTAAGTTTAGTAATCTGTACTTTTTGTTATAGAACGCTTTCTACCTTAGCTATTTTTAATTACAATATAGTCTTTTTTGTCATACAGTGACAGGTATTTTTAGACAATGCGTTTAGACAAATTTTTAGCTCACCATTTAGGTATTAGCCGTTCTTTGGCGAATAAAGCATTAAAAGCCGAAATGGTGACGGTGAATGGTCAAATAATCAAAGCTGGCGCTTATCAGTTAGCTAACGATGATAAGGTCACCTATCGTGATAACGACATTATTCCTGTAATGGAAAAACGTTATTTTATGTTACATAAACCACAGGGGTATGTGTGTTCCACCGATGATCCTGATCATGCAACTATTTTATACTTTATTGATGAGCCGATGGCGGAAAAATTACATGCTGCTGGTCGGTTAGATATGGACACCACGGGGTTAGTATTATTAACGGACGATGGGCAATGGTCACATCGTATTACATCGCCTAAACATCATTGTCAAAAAGAGTACCATGTCACGGTCACTGCACCTTTAGATGAGTCATTGGTTGCTACTTTTGCCGCAGGAATCCAATTAAAAGGAGAGAAACAGTTAACTAAACCTGCTAAATTGATCATTGTTGATGAGTATCATGCACAACTTATTATCAGTGAAGGGCGTTATCATCAGGTCAAACGTATGTTTGCTGCCGTTGGTAATCATGTACAATCACTACACCGCCACCGTATTGGTAACCTTATTTTGGATGTAGATGAAGGTGAATACCGCCGATTAACCGAAAATGAAATAAAATCATTTTTATCTTAATTGACTATTTAAAGAGATTTTGTTTGTGCAAATAAGTGAAGAAAAATCCTTGCCACTGTTAGGTTTACCTAAATGGCTATTTATTGTTATACTTGGTATGCTATCAATGTTAATGCCATTATCGATTGATATGTATTTGCCAAGCATGCCAACTATAGCACGTAGCTATCATGTGGCAGATGGTTATGTTCAACTAACCATTAGTATTTATTTATTTGGCTTTGCTATTGGTCAATTAATTTACGGTCCGTTAAGTGACAGCTTCGGTCGCAAAAAAATAATGATAATCGGGCTGATATTATTTATTATTGCAGCGGCATTATGTGGTTTATCACCGAACATTAATCAATTGATTGCTGTGCGGTTTTTCCATGGTTTAGCAGCAGCGTCAACCGCGGTGATTATTAATGCATTTATGCGCGATATTTTTAGCGATCGTGATGAGTTTTCTCGCATGACATCCTTTGTCACCTTAGTGTCTAATTTAGCGCCGTTATTAGCCCCCATCATTGGTGGGATTATTCTTGTTTGGTTTAAGTGGCAGACGATTTTTTATGTTCTCTCTCTTGCGGCATGTATTACCTTAATCTTATTTACGTGTACTATCCCAGAGACATTACCCAAAGAAAAAAGGGTCTCTTTTAATCTCTCTTTAATCTTAAGAAATTTTGTTACGATATTTCGCCATTCACAAGTCCTTAAATTTATGTTAGTGGGCGCGTTTTCTAGTGCAGGATTATTTTCATTCTTAAGTTTAGGTTCATTTGTTTACATGAATATTTACGGTGTTAAACCTGAGCAATTTGGTTATTATTTTGCATTAAATATTCTGTTTTTAGTTACCATGAATATTATTAATAGTCGTTTTGTTCGTACAAAAGGGGCGCTGAGTATGCTAAAACTCGGCATGATGATTCAAACCATAATGGCACTATATTTATTGATTGTCGTTATTTGCCAGCTTGGTTTTATTGCCTTAGTGATTGGGGTGGCAGGATATATTGGCTGTATGTCGATTATTGGCGGAAATGCGATGGCGATTACGCTTTCTTATTATCCTTATATGGCGGGTACTGCGGCATCTTTAGCGGGGACTTTTCGTTTCGTTATTGCGGCGTTAATTGGTGTTGCCTTAGCTTGGTTATCGAATCTTCATGATAATAATACTCTATCCATTATTCCAACACATAAAGCGGAATATTTTATGGTGGGTTCAATGATTATCTGTAATGTATTAGCTGGACTATTTTTTGTTTTAACCAAACCTAATTCACTTAATGAGTTATCAAAATGATTTATTGTTTAAATGATAATTGCCCCCAAATTGATAAAAGTGCTTATATAGCAGAGAGTGCCGACATTATTGGTCATGTTAAGTTAGGAAGAAATGTATCAATATGGTTTGGTGCCGTATTACGCGGGGATATTGCACCAATTATTATTGGTGAAAATAGTAATGTACAGGATAATTCAACTATTCATACCGATCACGATATCCCTTGTGTAGTGGGATGTGATGTGACTATTGGGCATAATGTGATTTTACATAGCTGTCATATTGCTGATAATGTGATTATTGGTATGGGAAGTACTATTTTAAATCAAGCCAACATTGCTAAAAATTGTATTGTTGGGGCAAATTCATTAGTTACGCATACTTTGCCTTATGAAGAAGGGGTTCTTATTATGGGACAACCCGCTAAAATTGTGCGTAAATTAACCCCAGAAGAGATAACACACATCACCATCAATGCTGCGCATTATGTTGACAATGGGCAACGTTATCGACAGCAGTTATGCAGAATTAAATAATTTCGGTATTGTGTGTTAAAATATGTTAGCCAATCATATTGAACGATAAAATTGGGTAATTTTTGAAACAGTGAGATAGAGTGATGAGTTGTGAGACAAATAAAAATAAGATTTCTAATGCTAAAATTAGTATTGAAATTCTACTGTTAGGATTGATTGTTTTTTCAATTTATCTTTTTATTTCACTATTTTCTTTTGATCCTGCTGATCCGAGTTGGTCTCAAACTTCAATGAATGAGCCTATACATAATTGGGGCGGTGCATTAGGAGCTTATCTGTCCGATATCTTATTACAATTTTTTGGATTTGCAGCTTACGTTATCCCTTTTGTTTTATTTATACTCTATCTCCAGTTAGCCTGTTATTTTTATCGTAATTGTACAAAAACCATTAATTATTTTAGTCTTGCATTGCGTATCATTGGTTTAATCACCTTCAGTTTTAGTGTGACTGGCTTTTTAGCGCTCAATGTGACTGATTGGGCACAATATCAGTCTGGCGGCATTCTCGGTACGCTTATTGCTTTAGAACTGTATCCTATTTTTAATCACATTGGCTCATCGTTGTTACTGTTAGCTTTATTAATGGTCAGTATTACCTTATTAACTAACTATTCATGGTTGCTTATTGCTGAATACTTAGGTGCGACGATAGTATGGGTGGCAGCACCCTGTTTTCGATTTATTACGCGTTTGCTTGGTGGCGATAGTGACGGATATCATCAGCCTTACACGCGTTCTCATTGTCGAGAAACACGCAATCATCAAATACGTGAATCGGCTGATAACAGTGGTGATAAAAAAAAAACAGCATCGATTGATTTAGATGTGTACCCTAACCATGACGTTAGGTATGTTCAACCACCGTTAACCGTATCAACACAACCAACATCTAATCATCAACAAAATGATTATATGGCATCAGCCGCGGCTAAGCAGCTCGAGGAATGCTCAACACCACGCGTTCATCAACAGTCTATTCGCACAGATTGTTCATGTTCCCCCGAAGTAAGGCACATGCAACAACCATCAACAGCAAGGGTTTCTTCTAGCTTAACAACACAGCAAAAATTTGTTTCGCATGGAGAGATAAGTATTAGGCCTACCTATCATCAACCTATTTACAATACAGCTGAAAATAATAAAGCTTATGATTCTTTAATTGAGGAAAGCGAAGCCACATTAATAAACGATGATCCGTTAGTTACGGGAAAATCATCAGTTCAAGCAGCTGATATGTTCGAGCAGAGTTCGTTTTTAAATACCAAAAACGGTGTTGTCTCCGCATTGGATGTTAACGATGAGGCTTCATTGGAAATAGATAAATTGGATAAGAGGTTGTTAGCGAGACAGCAAAACGATCTTATCACGATTGCCGCCGATGTATTGCCTGATTCAACAAAGCTTGCTATGGATAACATTGAGGCGGATAAACTGAACCAACCAACACATCAAAATAGTACGCCAGTAAAGGAACAAAATCAGGCCACGCCATCTATGAGTGAGGAGGCTCTCGACCAGATAAATGGGAGTAAAAGCGCTATCCATGATAGCTTAATTCATCCTTTTCTGATCAAGAATGATGTCCCCTTAGTTAAACCAAGTACGCCATTGCCTTCTTTTGATTTATTATCGTTGCCTGATGTGCAGCAAACCGACATTGATCATGAAGAATTAGATGCCATGGCAAGGTTGATTGAAAAAAGTTTATCTGATTTTCGAATTAAAGCACAGGTGGTTAACTATTTATCTGGTCCTGTAATTACGCTATTTGAAATTGAACTAGCACCAGGTGTGAAAGCCGCACGTATTTCCACTCTTGATCGTGATCTAGCGCGTTCTCTCTCTATGCCGTCAGTGCGAGTTGTTGAAGTTATCCCAGGTAAACCTTATGTTGGTATCGAAGTACCCAATCAATATCGGCAAACGGTTTATTTTAGAGAGGTGTTGGAGAGCCCACAATTTAGAGAGGCGAGTTCACCATTGACGGTGGTCTTAGGTAAAGATATTGGAGGTCAAGCGGTTATTGCAGATATTGCCAAAACGCCCCATCTATTAGTCGCGGGGACCACTGGTTCTGGGAAATCAGTGGGTGTTAATGCGATGATCTTAAGTATCCTATATAAGTCACAACCAGAAGATGTACGTTTTATTATGATTGATCCTAAAATGTTAGAATTATCAATCTATGAAGGCATTCCTCATTTATTGACGGAAGTCGTGACCGATATGAAGGATGCAACCAATGCGCTTAATTGGTGTGTCAATGAGATGGAACGCCGTTATCGCTTAATGTCGGCGTTAGGCGTGCGTAACCTTACTGGCTATAATGAAAAAATAAAATTGGCCGAAGAGATGGGGCGACCAATACCGAATCCTTTATGGACGCCAACCGATAGTACAGATTTACAAATCCCATCCTTAGAAAAATTACCCTATATAGTGGTTATGGTTGATGAGTTTGCTGATTTAATTATGACAGTTGGCAAAAATATTGAAGAATTAATTGCGCGTTTGGCACAAAAGGCACGCGCTGCTGGCATTCATTTGGTATTAGCCACACAGCGACCATCCGTTGATGTGATTACAGGCTTGATCAAAGCCAATATTCCCACTCGTATTGCTTTTACGGTTTCGAGTAAAATTGACTCTCGTACTATCCTTGATCAAATGGGCGCAGAATCACTACTAGGTATGGGGGATATGCTATATTTAGCACCAAATAGTTCGATTCCTATTCGCGTCCATGGTGCTTTTGTACGTGATGAAGAAGTACATGCTGTGGTACAAGACTGGCGAGCACGCGGTAAACCAAAATATGAAAATGTCACCGCCGCTAATGATAAGAGTGAGAGTGGTAGTAGCGATGATCAGGATGCACTTGATCCCCTATTTGATCAAGCAGTTTCGTTTGTTATAGAAAAGCGCAGAGCATCCATTTCAAGCATACAACGACAATTTCGTATTGGCTATAATCGTGCAGCAAGAATTATAGAGCAGATGGAACAACAAGGTATAGTGAGCCCCCCTACCCATAATGGTAATCGGGAGGTGCTTGCACCAACAGGGCATTAGGATTATTGATTTCTGATAACAGTCAAGTTACATTATGTTTATTTGATGAACATAAGAGCGTAAATAAATGAAAAGAGTAATAATATTTATTGGTTTATTGATCACATCTGTGATAGCAACAGCACACGCAAACCAAGCGGCAAAATTGGATTTACAGACACGTTTAGCTAAATTGGATGGGTTTTATGGTCAATTTACACAAGTTGTAAAAACACCTGATGATCAGTTAGTACAAGAAGGTAAAGGTAAACTCTGGTTTCATCAGCCTAACTATTTTAATTGGAGCATGAGTGAGCCTGATGAGCTATCGATTATTTCTGATGGTAAAACGGTATGGATCTATACACCAATGGTGGAACAAGTGTCTGCTATGTGGTTAAAGAATATTCCTGATAATCGTTTACTGCTATTGTTAACCGATAATCATAGTGAGATGTGGGATACTTATCAAGTCACTAATACAAATAATACCTTTCATTTAAAACCAACAACACATGCTGGGCAACAATTTGATATCACGGTTAAACCTAATGGAATTATAACTAATTTCAAAATAGTTGAAGAAGATGGGCAATATAGTATCTATACTTTCTCACAACAACGAATTGGACCGGTTGATAAAAACAAATTTATTTTTCACCTGCCTAAAGGGGTGACTTTAGATGATCAAAGGCAATAATTAACCATGACTAGCTTCTCTTTTGACTTTAGTCAGGATAACTTTAAACCTTTAGCCGCACGAATGCGCCCACGCACCTTAGCTGAATATATTGGACAAGCGCATTTATTAGCACCAGATAAACCACTACCACGTTCAATTGAAGCGGGTCATCTACATTCAATGATCTTATGGGGGCCGCCAGGTACGGGGAAAACCACACTAGCTGAAATTATTGCTTATCATGCCAAAGCTAAGGTAGAAAAATTATCAGCCGTCACATCTGGCGTGAAAGATATTCGTGAAGCCATAGAGCGGGCTAAAGTCAACCAACAAGCGGGACAGAGAACGATATTATTTGTTGATGAAGTGCATCGTTTTAACAAAAGTCAGCAAGACGCGTTTCTGCCATTTGTTGAAGATGGCACCATCACGTTTATTGGTGCGACTACCGAAAATCCTTCATTTGAACTTAATTCAGCCTTGCTATCTCGAGCAAGGGTCTATTTATTGAAATCACTAACTATACCCGATTTAGAAGCGATATTAATTCAAGCCATGCAAGATAAAAATCGTGGTTTGGGAAATAGATCATTAACATTGCCAGAAGAGACGCGGCAACAACTTGCTGAGTTTGCTAATGGCGATGCGCGACGAGCGCTTAATTTGCTTGAATTACTTGCGGATATGGCAGGGGACAATACGTTATTATCGGTTGAATTATTAAAAGAAGTCGTTGGAGAACGTAGTGCCCGCTTTGATAATAAAGGGGATCGTTATTATGATCTTATTTCAGCAGTACATAAGTCGATACGAGGTTCAGCGCCCGATGCGGCTCTCTACTGGTACGCACGAATTATTACTGCTGGCGGCGATCCCCTCTATGTGGCAAGAAGACTGTTAGCTATCGCTTCAGAAGACATTGGTAATGCTGA
>NZ_AWGA01000102.1 GCF_000471645.3 Candidatus Schmidhempelia bombi str. Bimp
TTAGCTAAAGGTAAAGAATCCTCATCATTCAATTTAACAAAGGAAAACGATTTTGATGCAATTAATTTAGGACAAAGCATAAGGAAAGATAATACTAGTAATAAAGAAAGCAGAACTGAAGCCCATATTAACTTTAAAACAACAAAAGAGAATAAATATAATGATAAGAAAGATATTTTCAAAAAAATTAGACCAACGGTAGCAACGTCTAATGAGTTTTATTTAATCCTTGATGGAAAAAATGGTATTCTATCGACCCTTTCAAAGGATGGTATTATTGATTTTAAAATTAATGCTGTCAATTCTTCAATCCGAGGTTCCGATATGTTTTCACAAATGATGAATCATTATGGCATAAATGTTAAACATATAAGAGGCAATTGGATGAATCTTGAAAAATCTTCTACAAATAAAAATCTTGGTATCATTAATAAATTGACTTCTCAAGGTGTTTCTTTGGAAGAAGCGGTAACTAAGACTTGGACAGCTAAACAAGCTGCTAAGTATGGATTTTCTCAAGTGGAAATTTTATTATCACGAGTAAAAGGAACATCAGGTAATTATACAAAGATTGAAGTATTATTTTCTAAATCGAAATGAGGTTATAAAATGAATCTAAATGAAGAATTATTAGAACTATTAAGAGAACAGGCTAAAAAAGGTAAAAAAATCAATTTCTTAATAAAATTAATAAGGGATAGCGTTGATTCTAATGATTTTAATTCTTTTCTTGTAATGAATTACTTTATGCAAGCATATCATTTATCTTTCTATCAGATAAAAGAGTTACCTGGTGCTTTTTGTATGGGTGGAGGTGTGTACTCTGATGAGGAAATAAATGCACTTATTTATCCACATATAAAGAAAAATTGGTAATAGTCGTATTGTCTTTTTGTGATTAAATATAATAGAAATATAACTTATGTTAAGTCTTAATGACTAAATATTGGTGATGAAAATATTAAAGAGCTAGTATTATGATAGTTAGAATAGAACTTAATCAATTAGAAAATCGAAATAATTACTACTTTTATAACGATATATTATTTACAGGTGAAGCCTACGATCATCGAGATAATAGGCTTTATCAGGTATATGAAATAACCGATGGTATTATTACTGGTAGTCGTGACTATGGTTTTTTAGAAGCTGAAGGCATGATAAAAGTCGATTATGACTTACTAGTTAGTGGTGATTTTGATTATGAAATGAACGATATTCCGTATACTTATCATGATAAACCATTTACGGGGTTATGCTACGAATATAGTTTTGGATTTGTAAAGGTTGAACATTTATGCATTGATGGTTGGATTGTTAAGAGTGTTGGCTATGTCCCTGATGGCACAGGAAGAATAAGAAGGTATGAAGAAAAGCATATTGATATTACCGAAACAACGGGAGATAGGGTAGGTAATAGAGAGTGGTCTTTGGAGTGGGAAAACAATACATATAAAAGGATTGAATCAA